>JBFFTZ010000049.1:0-12060 GCA_041571575.1 Gammaproteobacteria bacterium
AAGCAGGCTCGCGAGCAGCAAAACGGCCAAAAGGCCCGGGTGCTTTGGTTCACCGGCCTGTCCGGGTCCGGCAAATCCACCGTGGCAAACCTGGTGGAAAAGAAATTGCTGTCCATGGGCAAGCATACCTACCTGCTGGACGGGGACAATGTTCGACACGGCCTGAACAAGGATCTTGGTTTTACCGATACTGACAGGGTGGAAAACATCCGTCGCGTCGCCGAGGTGTCCAGCTTGTTTGCCGATGCGGGCATGATTGTCCTGGTTTCCTTCATTTCTCCCTTCCGTAGTGAACGCCGAATGGCCAGGGAGTTGATGGCCGAAGGTGAGTTTCTTGAGGTCTACGTGAACACGCCGCTGGAAGTGTGTGAGCAGCGGGACCCCAAGGGGCTCTACAAGAAGGCACGCGCCGGTGAGTTGCCCAATTTCACGGGTATCGGTTCGGAGTACCAAGCCCCCGAGAATCCGGAAATCGAGCTGGATGGGGCGGGGGAATCTCCCGAGGCCCTGGCGGAGCGTGTGGTCCAGACACTGCTGGAGCTTGAGCGGGCAGGCGGCTAGGTAGGCCGAAATTCGTCCAGGACGTTCCGGCCCGGCGGTGATGCCGCGCAGGGTGTATTCGGGCCGCCGATATTCAAACAAGATTCAATCTCGAGTCTCCCTCGCCCTGTGCCGCGATGACCTCCGGAGGGCCTTGCTGTGCTACACTTTTAGAGCATTGAGGCGGCATGGAGGCGGCATCATGGATGCGATGAATGAGCTTGGCGCTGAGGGCGCCGGCAAGTTATCCGGAGGGGGTGTTTCCGGCCTGGAACGCACTGCCTTAAGACGCGTACTCGACCTGTTGGGCAAGCCCCCGGTGGAGTTCGTGCTCTGGAACGGCGAGGTCATCGGGGCCGGGCACGATGAACCGGTTGCACGAGTGTGGATACGCCAGCGGAGCGTCCTTCCGCGACTGCTGTTCAGACCCGACCTGCATTTTGGCGAGGCATACAGCAGTGGCGATGTTGAGGTCGAAGGAGACCTGGTAAAGCTTATTCAGTATGCCTATCCCATGGAGAAGCGGGGCGCCCAGAGGCGTTTTTGGGACAGGCTGAAGCCAAAGCTACCTGTTGTCGAGCTTGACGCCCTGACCCATGCACGCAGCAATATTCACCACCATTACGATATCGGAAACGATTTTTACCGGCTTTGGCTGGACCAGGACATGGTCTATACCTGTGCCTACTTCCCCACCCCCGAGGCAAGTCTCGAAGAGGCCCAACGGTGGAAGATGGATTACGTGTGTCGCAAGCTGCGGCTGCAGCCTGGCGAGACGGTGGTCGAGGCGGGTTGCGGCTGGGGTTCCCTGGCCCGTTACATGGCGAGTCATTACGGGGTCACGGTGCGTGCCTACAATATTTCCCGGGAGCAGATTGCCTATGCCCGTGAACAGGCCAACCGCGAAGGACTGGACGGAAAGGTGGAATTTATCGAGGAAGATTACCGGGCCATCACGGGTCAGTGCGATGCGTTTGTTTCGGTGGGCATGCTCGAGCATGTAGGCAAGGCCCATTATGCGGAGCTTGGAACGGTGATAGACCGCAGCCTGGGCCCCCGCGGTCGTGGCCTTTTGCACTCCATAGGACGCGATCAACCCCGGCCATTGAATGCCTGGATCGAGCGGCATATTTTCCCGGGCGCCTATCCACCCGCGCTGATGGAAATGCTTGAGGTCATGGACCCGGGCGGGTTCTCGGTACTGGATGTGGAGAACCTGCGTCCCCATTACGCGCGCACCCTGGAACATTGGCTGGCCCGCTACGAGGCATCTGCAGACCAGGTCAAGCAGATGTTTGATGAATCCTTCGTGCGCGCCTGGCGTTTCTACCTGGCCAGTTCGGTAGCCAGCTTCCACGTCGGTACACTGCAATTGTTCCAGGTGATGTTCTCGCGTGCCGGGCTTAATGATGCGCCCTGGACCCGCGACCATCTTTATAGCCAGGGGTTCTCGAACGCGCGTCATTGAGACAGTTCTGCACGGAAAAAAACGGGGTGCCCAAGGCATGACTAATCCTGCCTACCAGGAGAAGACCCGGCAGCTGGGCGACAGTTTGCGCGGCAGCTCCGGCGCGCGCCCAAGGTTGGCCAAGGACACGTCAAATCTTTTTCGCGAGCGGCAGCACGTGCGGGTGCGACCCCTGGATGTTCGGGGCTTTAACCAGGTACTGGAGGTGGACCAGAATGCGGGCCTGGTAGAGGTTGAGGGCATGACACCGTATGCGGACCTGGTATCCCATTGCCTGAAGCATCGCCTCATGCCGGCAGTGGTTCCCCAACTCAAGACCATCACCGTCGGCGGCGCGGTAGCCGGATGCGGGATTGAATCCTCGTCTTTTCGCTACGGCTTGGTGCACGAGACGGTGCAGGAAATGGAAATACTGCTGGGGGATGGCTCCACCGTCGTATGCACGGCGGACAACGAGCATCGTGATCTGTTTTTCGGCTTTCCAAACTCCTATGGAACCCTGGGATATGCGCTCAGACTCGTCTTGCGTGTGGTGCCGGTAAAAAGCCATGTGAAACTTTCCTACCTGCACTTCGATGAGCCCGGGGCATATTTTTCCGCGCTGGCCAGGGAGTGCTCTCGGGAAGACATCGATTTTGTCGATGGCGTCATTTTTGGGCCCAGGGAGATGGTGATCAGCCTGGGGAAGTTCGTCGATAACGCCCCTTATGCCAGCGATTACCGTTACAGGAATATTTACTATCGGTCACTGCGGGATAGAGCCGAGGATTACCTGACCACGGAAAACTATATCTGGCGCTGGGATACCGACTGGTTCTGGTGTTCAAAAAACCTGTATGCCCAGAACCCATTCATACGCCGCCTGTACGGTCCCAAGCGTCTCAATTCAGCCACCTACACACGCATCATGCGCTGGAATGCTCGCTGGAAGCTGACGCGGCACCTGGACAGGCTGAGGGGGATCCACAGTGAATCGGTGATCCAGGACGTAGACATCCCCATCGAAAATGCCGAGGCTTTCCTGGCGTTCTATCAGGATGTGATTCGCTTTATGCCGGTATGGAATTGTCCGACACGGGCCTACAGCAAGAGCGCAATCTTCAGTCTTTACCCCATGGACCCGGAGACCTTGTACCTGAATTTCGGTTTCTGGGATGTTATCCGCGGGCGGCAGCAACGGCCGCCGGGATTCTATAACCGGCAGATCGAGGAAAAGGTCCTGGAACTGGGCGGTATCAAGTCGCTGTACTCGGACTCGTATTTTGAACCGGATCAGTTCTGGTCCATCTACAACAAGCCTGTCTACGATGGCCTGAAACAGCGCTACGATCCGGGCGGGGCGTTTGCCGATTTGTACGAAAAGTGTGTGCTCAGGCGTTAGCATCGTGGTCAGATGCGGTCGGGCACGTGGTGGCTTTCCAGGGGTGATGTACAGGATGACGAACGGTTTGCGAGGAGCATATCCAGACCCGGGAGGAGGGTAGCCTACCGATGCATGCCATGGTTTTTCAGCGACCCGGTTTGCCCCTGGTCTGGACCGAGGTGCCTGATCCGCGGCCGGATGACCAGCAGGTCCTGATTCGTATTCATGCCTGCGGTGTCTGCCGTACGGATTTGCACCTGGTGGATGGCGAGTTGCCCGATCCCATGCTGCCCGTTATTCCGGGGCATGAGATCGTCGGTGAAGTCATTCAAAGAGGTGCCGGTGTCCATCGATTCAATATTGGCGACCGTGTCGGGGTGCCCTGGTTGGGTTGGACTTGTGGTGAGTGTCGGTATTGCAAGAACGGCCGTGAAAATCTATGTGGCAAGGCGCGTTTCACCGGTTATCAAATCGATGGTGGATACGCCGAGTTAACCGTCGCTGATCAGCGCTACTGTTTTGCAATCGATGCCGGTTATTCGGACCTGGATGCCGCACCCCTGTTGTGTGCCGGCCTGATCGGGTATCGCACCCTGAAGATGGCCAGCCAGGGCAGGCGGCTTGGAATTTACGGGTTTGGCGCGACCGCCCACATTGTCACCCAGCTTGCCCTTCACCAGGGGCGCGAAGTCTACGCCTTTACCCGCGAAGGAGACGAGCAGGCCCAGGGCTTTGCGCGGGAACTGGGGGCGGTTTGGGCAGGTTCCTCGGAGGAGGCGCCGCCTGTGGCCCTGGATGCGGCATTAATCTTTGCACCCCTGGGTTCCCTGGTGCCTGCGGCTCTGCGCGCGACGGACAAGGGCGGCTGCGTGGTCTGTGGTGGTATCCATATGAGCGATATCCCGGGGTTTCCCTATGCGGTGCTCTGGGGCGAGCGGGTGTTGCGATCGGTGGCCAACCTCACCCGGGCCGATGCGGATGAGTTCATGATGCTGGCGCCCCGGGTTCCGGTATCGACACGCCCGGTGGCCTATGCTTTGAGTGACGCCAACCGGGCGCTGGATGACCTGCGGCACGGCCGCTTCAGTGGCGCCGCGGTGCTGGTGCCAGACTCGCGCTGATGAGCGCCGATCACCGGGTGAAGGGCTGCCGCGCGGGGTTTGCTCCGTCCGGGAACGGCGGTGAGACAGTTTTACCCGGGATTCCCGCTGTCCGGGTACACCCCTGGAATGGGTGCCCGGAACAGCTCTTTTCCTGATATCCGGTATTCGTCATCGAATTCAGCTACAATGCCGCGCCGCCGAATCTCCTCGGGCGGGCCGCAAATCTCCCTTCGGAACCGTTTCCATGATTGAAAATCTTCGTAATATCGCCATTATCGCCCACGTTGACCATGGCAAGACCACCCTGGTGGACCAATTGCTTCGCCAGTCCGGCACCATGGACGAGCGCAAGATCATGCCCGACCGGGTCATGGATTCCAGCGACCTTGAGCGTGAGCGCGGCATTACCATCTTGTCCAAGAATACGGCGATTCGCTGGAAAGACTATCGCATCAACATAGTGGATACCCCCGGACACGCCGACTTCGGCGGTGAGGTGGAGCGCGTGCTCTCGATGGTGGATTCGGTGTTGCTGCTGGTCGATGCGGTGGACGGGCCCATGCCCCAGACTCGCTTCGTGACCCAGAAAGCCTTTTCTCACGGCCTGAAGCCCATCGTGGTGATTAACAAGGTAGACCGTGACGGCGCCAGGCCACACTGGGTGCTGGACCAGACTTTTGATCTGTTTGATCGCCTGGGCGCCACCGAGGAGCAACTGGATTTCCCGGTCATTTATACCTCGGCCTTGATGGGCCAGTCCGGTATTTCCGCGGATGATATGCAGCCGAATATGGATTTCTTGTTCAATGCCATCATCGAGCATTGCCCGCCCCCGCCTGTAGACCTGGACGGCCCCTTCCAGATGCAGCTCAGTTCCCTGGCCTATTCGTCCTATGTGGGCGCCATCGGTGTGGGCCGTATTGCTCGGGGCATGATCAAGCGCAACCAGGCGATTACCGTCGTCGATCGGGCCGGGCGCAAGCGTAACGAGAAAATCGGACAGATTTTCGGCTTCCTGGGCCTGGATCGGGTG
This sequence comes from Gammaproteobacteria bacterium, assembly GCA_041571575.1. GTDB lineage: Bacteria > Pseudomonadota > Gammaproteobacteria > Steroidobacterales > BM003 > CAKZML01. Next base: position 5,508 of record JBFFTZ010000049.1, read on the forward strand.
GAAATTGATTCTGCCCAGGCGGGGGACATTATCGCCGTTGCCGGTATTGCTCACCCGGAAATATCCGACACGCTTTGCGATCAGGCTCATCCCGAGGCCCTGCCGGCACTGACTGTGGATGAGCCGACCATCAGCATGGGCTTCGAAGCCAATACCTCTCCGTTTGTGGGCAGGGATGGCAAGTTTGTCACCAGCCGCCAGTTGCGAGAGCGCCTGATGCGTGAGGCCATGCATAACGTGGCCCTGCGAGTGGAAGATACCGAGAACGCCGAGCGGTTCACGGTCTCCGGCCGTGGTGAACTCCACCTGGCTATCTTGCTGGAAACCATGCGTCGCGAAGGCTATGAAGTCGCGGTCTCCCGGCCCCAGGTGGTCTACCGGGAAGTCAACGGTGAGCGCCAGGAACCCTACGAAATGCTGACCGTCGACCTGGAAGACGCAGGCCAGGGTGCGGTCATGGAAGCACTGGGCGCCCGTGGCGGCGACCTGGAGAACATGATGCCGGACGGCAAGGGCAGGGTGCGTCTTGATTACGTGATCCCCTCCCGGGGCTTGATTGGTTTCCAGACCGAGTTTCGTACCCTGACCTCGGGTACCGGCCTGATGCACCATGTGTTTGATCACTATGGTCCGGTGAGGAACCGGGGCATCGCCAGCCGTAGCAATGGCGTGCTGGTCTCAAACGGTCAGGGCAAGGCCCTGGCCTATGCGCTGTTTGCGTTGCAGGAGCGGGGCAAGATGTTTGTCTCCCCTGGTGACGAGCTTTACGAGGGCCAGATTGTGGGTCTGCACAGCCGTGACAACGACCTTGTGGTGAACCCCCTCAAGGGCAAGCAGCTGAACAATATCCGTGCCGCCGGCAAGGATGAGGCCTTGATACTGACCCCGCCGGTGAAATTTTCACTGGAACAGGCCATGGAGTTCATCGAGGACGGAGAGTTGGTGGAAGTGACCCCTAATTTCATTCGCCTTCGCAAGCGTCATTTGAAGGAAAGCGACCGCAAGCGGGAATCCCGCAAACCTCCCCAGGAATAAGACCTGGCGCCCGGTTCGGGCGGCTGATTGCATGACGTGAACTCGGGCGGCCTCTTGGCCGCCCGAGGTCGTTTTGCAGTGTGAGCAGGGTCATGATTTCGAGTAAAATATCGAGAGTAATTTGTCATAAAGTTATCCCAAGTGTTTGAAATATAATACTAAACAAGGTAATTGGGATCATTTTCCCAATTATTCAGTTTCGATAGACGGATCACATTTTTATTCCGCGCCCGCCGTTAACATTGTGCCAATCAGTTACTTGCCGGAATTCGCCTCAAGGGAGTGGGCGCGGGTTCTTGTGACAAAGAAGGCATAAGGCGCCACGGGTATGCACGAATTACTCAGTCAACAGCTCGAGCTGGCAACGGATATCGGGAACGGGAAGCCGGACCTGGATGCATTGCTTGCGCTGGTGAGTCGCTCCTACCAGAAGTTGGACCGAGCCGCGAACTCGGCCCGCGGTGAGATTGAGCAAGGCCAGGCCCAGCGCGAGGGCGACAGGGAACTCGTAGAGTTGATCCTGGACCATGTGAAGGACGCGATTCTGACCGTCGACAAGTTCGGCATGATCGAAAGTTTTAATTCCACCGGCGAACGCATGTTTGGCTACATGGCTGATGATGTGATTGGCAGTCCCCTGTCGAAAATTATTCCTCCTGCCGGTGATATGCCCGTAGAGATGTTCCTGGAATCTTTGTCAGAGACCATGGCCTGCACCCATGCCAACCTGGCGGCCCAGGAAAGCCTGGGCGTACATAGCGACGGCTGTATGTTCCCGATTGAGCTTGGTGTCAGCGAAGCAGTCCTGCGTTCAAGGCCGGTCTATGTCGTGGCGATTCGAGACATTACCCAACGCAAGGAAGCCGAGCGGGCGCTGCAGGACAGTGAGGGAAGGTATCGAGGATTGTTTGAGAATGTGGTGGACGGGGTGTACCAGACTTCGGTTGACGGAGAGCTGATTTCCGCCAATCCCGCGTTGGTCAAGATGCTCGGCTTCTCCTCCTTAAAAGAACTCAGGAAATACCCCACCCCGGAGGATTTATATCTGATACCCGGCGAACGCCAGCTCCTGTTTGAGACCCTCAAGCGAGAAGGCGTGGTACGGAATTTTGAGTATAAGATTCGTCAGCGTGACGGAACGGTGCGGGTGGTATTGGAAAACGCACGAGCGGTCACGGATGACCGGGGAAGAGTCCTGTCGTATGAAGGCACGGTCAGGGATATCACCGAGCGCAAGAAAGCAGAGACCCAGGCACTGCAGGAACGTGAACGGGCTCTTGTGACCTTGCAGGCCATTGCCGATGGGGTTGTTACCACCGACGCTGAAGGGAACGTGGAGTACATGAACCCGGTGGCCGAGAACCTGACGGGATGGGAGCTAAGGGGAGCCAAGGGCAGGCCCGCGGGTGAGATATTCAAGGTGGTTAGCCAGGATAGTGGCGATCCCATGGAGTTCCCATTGAGTAGCTGCCTGCGGGATGGCGCCTCGCTTGGTGTTTCCCTGCATGGGTTGATACTGAACAGGGCCGGAGAAAGTTCGGCGTCGTTCGAGTCTGCCTCGCCTATTCGTGACCGCAATGGCGGGATAATTGGCGCGGTGATGATCTTCCGGGATATCTGTCCCGATGAGGGCCTGCGCCGGCAGTTGAGCTATCAGGCAAGTCACGACCAGTTGACCAAGCTTTTGAACCGGCATGAGTTCCAGCATCGCCTGGCTGACGCGATTGAACAGACCCATGACAACCCTGAACTGTCTCATGCAGTTTTGTACCTGGATCTTGATCAGTTCAAACTTGCCAACGATATGTTTGGTCATGCGGCCGGTGACGTGCTGCTCAAGAAGGTTACCAGCCTGCTTAAAGTCGGTGTTCGAAGCGATGACATCCTGGCCAGGCTGGGTGGTGACGAGTTCGGAATCCTGCTCAAGGGATGTGGGCTGGAAAAGGCTATCTTGATCGCCGAGGATATTCGCAAGTCGATCAAGGACCTGAGATTTACCTGGGAAGGCAAGAGCCTGAACGTGGCGGCGAGCATCGGCGTGGTGGAATTGAATCACGAGAGCAAGAGTCCGGCCGTGGCGCTGAGCGCCGCGGATATTGCCTGTTTCGCGGCGAAAGAGGCGGGACGAAACCGGATTCACGTCTATGGGGCCGGCGATACCAGCGGTGCCAGTGAACGACTCGAAGAGATGAGCTGGGTCAGTCGTATTAATGATGCCCTGGAGGACGATCGCTTCGAGCTGTTCTTCCAGCCCATTGTTCCGATTGGCCAGACCGAGGACCGTCGTGGTCATTACGAATTATTGCTCCGGATGTATGGCGAGCAGGGTGAGTTGATCGAACCCGGCGCATTCATTCCGGCAGCCGAGCGTTACAACCTGATGCCCACGCTGGATCGCTGGGTGATCCGCAACGCATTGGCCAACCTGGCTGATTTGGGGTCCGAGGGCGATAAAGGCGGTTACACGGTAGCGATCAATCTTTCCGGTACTTCCCTGAACGACCCGGCATTCCTGAATGACCTGGTCCAGGAGTTGTCTGCCCACAAGCTGCCCAAGGGAGCCTTGTGCTTTGAAATCACCGAGACTGCCGCCATTGCCAACCTGGGTAACGTGGCGGTCTTCATGCGTCAGCTCAAGGAATTGGGCTGCACCTTCTCCCTGGATGACTTTGGTAGCGGTTTGTCCTCCTTTGCCTACCTGAAAGACTTGCCGGTGGACTACTTGAAGATCGATGGCCATTTCATCACCAATGTGGCGAATTGTTCCATTGACCAGAGCATGGTGGATGCAATTACGCGGGTGGGCGATGCCATGGGCATCAAGACCATCGCCGAGCGGGTGGAAAGCAAAGGTGTGATGGACATGCTAGCCAGCCTCGGGGTGCATTACGCCCAGGGCTACTACATTGCCAAGCCCAGCTCGGTCAAAGGCTTCTCGCGCTTCGAAAACAAGGGCCGCGCCAAGCTGCTGCTGGCCTGAGCCGCCTTTCGCCCAATTCTTGTCCGCCGGTGATGGCTAGTCACCGGCTCCCTCATTGTGTGCCTGTGCGTCCTTCTTGTGGTGCTTCCCCGCTGCCGTTAGTCTTGAAGCGTGACCAGGCATAGCGAGAATTTGTGAGCGTATATTCTTTCAATACACCCCGGGCGGGGGATGCGCCGGAGACGGATGGATCCGCAGGGGAGGCCCTGCTTGATCCTTCCGAGCCCGGGCCGTTTGAGGTGATCAACATCGAGTCGAGTCGTCCGGTACTGCTGGCCTGTGACCATGCCAGCAATCGTGTGCCCGGGTCCCTGGACGACCTGGGATTGTCCAGGGCGTCTTTGCAGCGCCATATCGCTATAGACATAGGCGCGGGCAATGTCACCCGGCACCTCTCCAGGATGCTGGATGTGACGGCGGTGCTATGCAATTACTCCCGGCTGGTGGTGGACTGCAACCGGGCGCCGACGGACCCGACCTGCATCCTGGCCCTGAGCGATGGCGACTGGATTCCAGGCAATCAAGACCTCAGCGACGCGGACCGGTGGCGGCGCATTCACGAGATTCACCAGCCTTATCATCAGACCATCGACGGTGAGCTTGAACGACTGCACCAGGATCAATGCTGTCCCGCGCTGATTTCTATTCACAGTTTCACCCCTTTCTTCGACCAGGTGCACCGGCCCTGGGAAATTGGTGTGCTGTGGGATACCGATCCCCGGATTGCTTTGCCGTTGCTGGAGAAGCTGGCGGCCCGAGGCGTGATGGTGGGGGACAATGAACCTTATTCGGGAAAGCACCCGGCGGACCACACCATGGATCATCATGCCGAGCTTGACCGCCTGCCCCATGTATCAATCGAAATCCGCCAGGACTTGATTGATGAGCCGGAGGGTGTGAAAAAGTGGGCCCAGTGTCTGGGCGAGGTGCTGGAAGAGATTCTCCAGGATCAGGATTTGTACAGTCTTTATGAACCGGAGGTCGGGCCATGAGCTTGCGCCAGCCAAGTTTTACCGTGGGTATCGAGGAAGAGTATCTGCTAGTCGACAAGCAGACTCGAAACCTCGTGACCATATTGCCCGAATCCCTGATGGAAGAGGCCACCGAGGCCTGCGGTGAGCAGGTCAGCCCGGAATTCCTGGAGTCCCAGATTGAGATTGGCACCCGGGTCTGCACAAACATCAGCGACGCCAGGAGCGAGCTGGCCCGTCTGCGTCGAAGCATCATTGAGGTGGCGGACAAGTACGACCTGGCGCCCATCGCGGCCTCAACCCACCCATTCGCCAACTGGTCGGAACAACGCCACACGGCCAAGGAACGTTACAACAGCCTGGCCAACGAGATGCAGGACTCGGCACGCCGTATGTTGATCTGCGGCATGCATGTGCATGTGGGGGTGGAAGACGATGCCCAGCGCATCGACTTGATGAATCAGTTGACCTATTTCCTGCCCCACCTGTTGGCGCTGAGTACGTCCTCGCCATTCTGGCGGGGCAAGGATACCGGGCTGAAGTCATACCGCATGACGGTGTTTGGTGGTCTGCCTCGAACCGGGCTGCCGGAGCGTTTCTACAGCTTTGGCGAGTACCAGCGGCACGTGGATGTGTTGATCCAGGCGGGCCTGATTGAAGACACCACCAAGATCTGGTGGGATCTGCGCCCCAGTGGTCGCTACCCGACCCTGGAGACACGGATCATGGACGTGTGCACCCGGGTGGAGGACTCGGTGTGTCTTGCTGCCATGGTTGTATGCCTGCTGAGCATGTTGCATCGACTCAGACGTCGGAACCAGCGCTGGCGCGACTACGCCCACATGCTGGTGTATGAGAATCGCTGGCGGGCCATCCGCTATGGCTCGGGTGGCGGAATGCTGGACCTGGCCCGGGGCGAGATACGACCTTATGCAGACTTGCTTGAGGAGATCCTCGAGTTAATCCGTGAAGACGCCGAAGCCATGGGCTGCGTGGCCGAGGTGGAACACAGCAGGGAGATCCTGCGTCGGGGTTCCAGCGCCGATGAGCAATTGCGGGTGTATTACCGTGCCATAGAGCAAGGGGCTGACAAGGAAGAGGCCCTGCGCGCGGTAGTGGACCGGTTGATCGAGGCGACGGCAGAGGGCGTGTAGCCAGGCAGTCCGCCTTGTGATTATCAGATGTCGATTGTCTCGGGTGGCAAGTGTGCGTACCTGCTGAGAGTGCCCCACGCTCTAGTGGTTGGTCAGCGGGAGAGGCTTTTCGCTTCTGAAACCAGTTTTTCGGCCTTGAGCACCTTACTGGCATTGTCGATCACCGGTAGATCAAAAGGGAGGTCCCGGGCGGTGCGCGCATACCTTCAAAGATTACTCGCAGCCAGGCCGACGTCTTGATCGCACATGGGCGGTGATGTTTGAGGTTTTGATCTCGCAGGAGGTCATCCTGGCAATCCCTCTCTTTTCGAGAAATCGGATCTTGCTTGTCTTGCTGCGGTCCATAGCGCGCACCTCGGAGATGTCCTCGCGATACGGCCCAGGTTTAGGCCTGCGGGTGGCGATCGAACATC
>JBFFTZ010000050.1:0-12025 GCA_041571575.1 Gammaproteobacteria bacterium
CCTGGATTACCGCGGCACGAATACGGTCATCCTGTGACATGGTGTAACCGCGTTCGATAGGCATCTGGCCTTTCTCGAGCATAGAGGTGTACACGCCCAGGTCTTTCACATTCTGGCTGAAGCTGTCACCGACCCGGCCGATGGCACTCATGCCCAGGCCAATCAGATCACACTTAGCATGGGTGGAATAGCCCTGGAAATTGCGCTGCAATTCGCCACGCTGCTGGGCCTGTACCAACTCATCGCTAGCCAGTGCGAAGTGATCCATTCCTATGTACACGTAGCCTTCGCCGGTCAGGCGTTCGGTAGTACGACGGAAGATTTCCAGCTTGGTCTCGGGACTGGGGAGTTGATCTTCCTGGACCAGTTTTTGCGCCCGGAACATCTGAGGTAAATGCGCATAGCTGTAAATAGCCAGGCGGTCAGGACGCATCTCCAGCACCGTATCAAGTGTGCGGTCGAAGGTCTTGACCGTCTGTAGGGGAAGCCCGTAGATGAGATCCAGGGAGACAGAGTTGAAACCGGACTGGCGGGCAGCGGTAATCAGGCCCTGGGTTTCTTCCACGCTCTGGATCCGGTTGACTGCCTTTTGCACCTCCGGATCGAAATCCTGGACGCCAAGGCTGACACGATTGAAACCAACCTCGCCCATACCTGCGATGTCCTCGGGAGTCGCGGTACGTGGGTCAATCTCGATCGAGAATTCCTGCTTGCCATCAAGCCGCAAATTGAAGTGCTGACGGAACTTGGCCATCATGCGCCCCATCTGCTCCGGGGTCAGGTAAGTCGGCGTACCGCCACCCAGGTGCAACTGCTGAACCTGGCGATCGATATCAAACAACTCCGCCTGTAATTCTATATCCTTGAACAGGGGAACCAGGTAACGCTCCGCGCGCTCCTGGTTGCGGGTGACGATCTTGGTACACCCGCAGTAGTAACAAAGTGAATGACAAAACGGGATATGCACGTAGATGCTGAGCGGATCGGGAATAGGCATCGCGTTGGTGCGCGCCACGGCCGCCCGGTAATCCGCTTCACCGAATCCGGAGTGGAACTGTACAGCGGTGGGGTAAGAGGTATAACGCGGACCACGCCCCCCGTAACGCTCGATTAACTCCTGATCAAATATGACTTTGTTCACGTTTATCTCTGCCTGTTTGTGATGCTCAAATGATCGGGCATCTTAGTTAGAATGGGTATAAGGGTTTTCCGCCCAATCCGCCGGCGAAACCGAAACGCCAGGCGCCCCGCTATTTATCCGGCCAGTGTCTGCAGTCTGCACCGATTCCGCTTCGCCCGCCTTGACCGCGGTCAATCCCGCGACTTTCCGGTCCTGCAGTCCTTGGCGGCGTTATCAGCAGCTCAATCTCCTGTAGCTGCGCTACCCCGCCGCGAAGTGAATCGCCAGGAACCACCGGCCCCACTCCGGCAGGCGTGCCAGTAAATACCAGGTCACCGGCTCGCAGTTCAAACAACCTTGACAGCTGGGCCAGCACCTCGCCAACGTTCCAGGTCATATCGGCAATATCGGCATCCTGGCGAATCTCACCGTTGACCTCTATCCAGATCCGGCCGCTGGCAAGCTTTGAGCCGTGCTCAACCAGGGTGATCGGAGATACCGGGGCAGAATAATCAAACCCCTTGGCGGTATCCCAGGGTTGCCCCCGGTCCTTGGCAGCATGCTGCAGGTCCCTGCGAGTCATATCCACGCCCACCGCGTAACCCACCACCCGGTTCAGCGCCTGCTCGGGACTCAGGTCACGCCCTCCCGCTCCCAGGGCGGCAACCAGTTCTATTTCATAGTGAACATTGTTACTGCCGGGAGGATAGGGAATCTCGCCGCGGCCAGGGACCACTGCATCGGCCGGTTTGGAGAAAAAACAAGGCGCTTCCCGGTCGGGGTCAGATCCCATTTCCCTGGCATGCTCCGCGTAATTCTTGCCCACGCAATAAACACGGTGTACCGGGAAGCAGGCTTCACGACCGTGTATCGCAACCGACACCGGCGGCATGGGCGGGAAGATAAAATCAGGCATTAATACTTTCTCCTGAGGGTCCGGATATCGCGCAACAGGGTACCTCCACATGGTAAACGGATATATCCGTGCATACCTCCATCCCTTCTAAAACACCGGCCAGGGCACAAAAAAAGACGCCAGGATCTCGTCATGGCGCCTTTTTCAGGACTATTCCGTTAAATCAGCTCAGACCTGGGCCAGGGCGTCGTCCAGGGCCTGGATAAGGTCTTCGCTATCTTCAAGGCCCACTGACAACCTGACCAGGCCATCGATGATTCCTACCCGGGCACGCTCCTCGGGCTCCACATCCGAATGGGTCATGGTCACCGGATGGGTGATCAGGGATTCCACCGAACCCAGGTTCTCGGCAAGGCTCCACAACTCGATGCAGTCCATGAGTTTCTTGCCGGCCTGCATTCCGCCCTCAACCTCGAACCAGACCATCGCGCCATAGCCATCGGCCTGGCGGCGGGCCAGTTCGTGCTGGGCAAAGGATTCCAGACCGGGATAGCGGACCTGCTTCACCTTGGGATGGGATTCCAGGTGACGAGCAATAGCCATGGCATTGTCTGACTGGCGGGTAATACGCAATGACAGGGTCTTGCATCCCTGGAGGGTCAGGAAGGCCACCATGGGTGACATGATCATGCCGGTAGCGTTCTGGATGAAACGCACCTTCTCGTCCAGTTCCTTGGTGGCAGCCACCACGGCACCGCCCACGGTGGCATTGTGGCCATCCATGTACTTGGTGGTGCTGTGCACACTGAGGTCGGCTCCGAGCTCCAGGGGACGCTGGAAGTAAGGCGTCAGGAAAGTGTTATCCACCGCATGGGGAATACCCTTCTCCTTGGCTATCGCCGAGATCGCCGCGATGTCCGTCAACTTCAAGGTCGGGTTGGCCGGGGTCTCGGTGAAAATCAGGCGCGTGTTGTCGCGAACCGCCGCCCGCACTTCTTCAGGATTGGACGTATCGGCGAAAGTAAACTCCACACCAAAACGAGTCAGGATCTTGGTGCACAGGCGGTATGTGCCGCCATAAGCCACGTCAGAAATAATCGCGTGATCGCCGGCGCTCAGGAAAGCCAGCATGACGGCCTGCACCGCCGACATACCCGTGCCATAACAGGTGGTGGCCGCCCCGCCCTCGAGTTCAGTCAGCTTCGCTTCCAGGGCCGAAACCGTCGGATTCGCTGAGCGGGAGTAGGAAAAGCCCTTGGCCATGTACTGGTCCACGGACTCCTGAACGTAGGTAGTCGTCTGGTAAATCGGGGTGAGGATAGATCCGGTAACCGGATCGGGGCTCACGCCCGCATGAATCTGCTTGGTGGTAAAACGCATTGAAGTCTCCTGGAATTACGCATCTACCCGGCCTCTTTTGGGCATCGGGCCTGCAATCATACACTCTGCCCTGCCTTATTTTGAGCTGAAATTTGACTACCCGCCCGAAGCGGCCACAAGCTTATGTTAGATAGAGGTTTTTTTGATGCTCCGGCATTGGGATGCTAGACTCAGATGGACTTACCACAACAGGATGTGGCCACAAAATGTATCTCGATAAAAATAACGGCCTGCACCACCCTTTTGACAGCCAGTTCGCGCTCACCTGCCCGCACTGTCTGACCTATTCTCACCTGACAGCAGTGTCGATTCCACGTTACGCCCAGTTGCAGCAATACAAGCCCAAGCAGACCGGTATTGTGTACCGGTGCGATGCCTGTAATTCACCGGTGTTCCTGAAGTTCGATATCAAGTCCTATGGTGAGGACCGGGTGGATTTCTCCAGCAAATTCTCAGAGATGGAGCGCCCCAGGGAGAGCTTCAATTTCTCGTATCTTCCTGAAGAAGTGGAAGTCCTGTTCAAGGAAGCACTGAGTTGCTACGCGAACAATTGCCTGAACGCATTCGCATCCATGTGCCGACGCAGCGCCAGGCAGGTATTCCGGGACCTGGGCGAAACCGGCAAGCTGCGGATCTTTGACCAATTCAATGACGTCAAGGATATGACTGCCCTGGACAACGAGACCTTCAGCGTAGTGAAGTCAGTGGTATTCGATACTGACGAGCTTCCCACCCTGGATGCCGCCCAGGCAGGCCTGTTGCTGGAAATGATGAAAGACACGCTGTACCAGACGTACATTCGCAAGGGCAAATTACAGCAAGCCCTGATGATGCGACGCTACTTCCTGGAAGACAGCAACGCCAACATCACTCCCCTTCAAAAGCAAAACGGCTAGGCGCCAAGACCAGCCCCCTACTCAGTCCGTATCCACCATGGGCAGATCCAGTCCGCGTTCGCGCGCTATCTCAATGGCGTGCTCGTAGCCTGCGTCGGCATGTCGCATCACGCCGGTACCCGGGTCATTGATCAGAACACGCTCCAGGGCCTGCCGAGCGCGTTCGGTTCCGTCAGCCACGATAACGACACCCGAATGCAGGGAGTAACCCATGCCGACGCCGCCGCCATGATGAAAACTCACCCAGGAAGCCCCACCGGCGGTATTCAGCAAGGCATTCAGGATCGGCCAGTCGGCCACCGCATCAGAGCCGTCACGCATACCCTCGGTTTCCCGATTGGGTGAGGCCACGGAACCCGAATCAAGGTGGTCACGACCAATCACCACCGGGGCTTTCAGCTCACCGCTGGCCACCATCTCATTGAAGGCCAGGCCAAGCAGGTGACGCTCCTTGTAGCCCAGCCAGCAAATTCTCGAGGGCAGACCCTGGAACTGGATCTTCTCCCTGGCGCCATCCAGCCAGCGATGCAGGCCGACCTTGTCGGGAAACAACTCACGGGCCTTCTGGTCGGTGCGATAGATGTCTTCCGGATCTCCGGAGAGCGCCACCCAGCGAAACGGCCCCACGCCCTCGCAGAACAGGGGACGTATATACAGGGGCACGAAACCCTTGAAATCAAATGCATTGTCCACGCCTGCATCCTGGGCCATGGCGCGAATGTTATTGCCATAGTCAAAGGTAGGTACGCCGCGTTGCTGGAATCCCAGCATGGCACGCACCTGGCGAGCCATGGACAGCTTGGACAGGCGGACATATTCCACCGGATCAGACTCGCGCAACGCGGCCGCCTGCTCCAGATCGTAGCCCACGGGAATGTATCCGTTCAGCGGGTCATGGGCAGAGGTCTGGTCGGTGACCAGGTGAGGCATCAAATCGCCCTCGCCAATCTGCTCGAAAATCTCGGCGGCATTGCCCAGCAGGCCTACCGAGATAACCTCACCCTTCTCGCCAGCCTCATTCATCCACTGAAGCGCCTGCTCCAGCGAATCGGTCTTGCGATCCAGGTAACCGGTTTCCAGGCGCTTGTCGATGCGGGTTTCGTCCACCTCTACCGCCAGGCAGGACACCCCGGCAAAAACAGCTGCCAGGGGCTGGGCGCCGCCCATGCCCCCCAGTCCGCCGGTGAGCAACCACTTGCCTGCGGGGTCGCCGTCATAGTGCTGGCGCACCGCTTCGGCAAAGGTCTCGTAGGTGCCCTGGACAATCCCCTGGGAACCAATGTACATCCAGGAGCCAGCCGTCATCTGGCCGTACATCATCAGGCCTTTCTTATCCAACTCGAAAAAGTGATCCCAGTTGGCCCAGTTGCCCACCAGGTTTGAATTTGCGATCAGCACGCGGGGGGCATGTTCGAAGGTCTTGAACACTCCCACCGGCTTGCCCGACTGCACCAGCAAGGTTTCGTCGTTCTCAAGTCGCTCAAGGGTTTCCACGATGACGTCGAAGGACTCCCAGTCCCTCGCTGCACGACCAATGCCGCCGTAGACAATCAGTTCCCTGGGGTTCTCTGCCACCGCCGGATCGAGATTATTGTGCAACATTCGCAGAGCGGCTTCCTGCACCCAACCCTTGCACCGTAGCTTACTGCCGGTCGGCGCATGCAACTCCACATCACGAAACCGTGTTGCCATCTTTATCGTCCCCGTTGTGTATTCGCCTGCATGGAACCCGCAAGTCCCAGGAGAAAGTTTCCCGCCCCACGGGGCGGGCAGTTATCAGCCCAGCCAGACCCGCGCGTTCCTGAACATGCGCATCCAGGGTCCATCCTCACCCCACTGGCCCGGGTGCCAGGAGTTCTGGACCGTGCGCCGGGTGCGTTCGGGATGGGGCATCATGATCGTTACGCGGCCATCACGGCTTGTCAGTCCCGCCAAACCACCGGGCGAACCATTGGGGTTGGCCGGATAGTGATGCGCCGGCTGACCGTAATTATCTACATAAGCGATGCTGAGTAGCCCCTCGCTGGCCGCCTGCTTGCTCCATGCCTCGTCCATCCACTCGGCACGACCTTCACCGTGGGAGACCACTACCGGCATGCGAGAGCCGGACATGCCCGCCAACAGTACCGAGGGCGATTCACGCACCTCGACCAGGCTCATCCGGGCTTCAAACTGTTCCGAGCGATTGCGCACGAAACGGGGCCACAGGTCCGCGCCGGGGATCAGATCCTTCAGTGAGGACAGCATCTGGCAACCATTGCACACACCCAGGGCGAAGGTATCGCTGCGAGCAAAGTAATCGCCAAAGCTCTTGCGTGCCAGGTCATTAAACAGGATCGACTTTGCCCAGCCCTCGCCGGCACCCAACACGTCCCCGTAGGAAAATCCGCCACAGGCAGCCAGGCCATGGAATTCAGCCAGCTCACGCCTGCCTTCAAGAATGTCGCTCATGTGCACGTCCACCGGCTCAAAGCCTGCGTGCTCGAAGGCCGAGGCCATCTCCATCTGGCTGTTAACACCCTGTTCACGCAGGATCGCGATACGCGGTCGCGCCCCGGTGGCAATGTACGGCGCAGCAGGATTGTCCGCCGGATGGAAGCTCAGGTCCGCGTGAAGACCCGGGTTTTCCTCATCCAGCAAGGCATCGAACTCTTCGATGGCACAGTCTGGGTTATCACGCAGTTTCTGCATGTGGAAGCTGGTCTGGGACCAGGTCCGGTGCAGCTCTACCCGACCTGCCTCAAACTCGATGTTACCTGCCCGGGCAAAGCGCAAGACCTGCTCCTGCCCCACGGTACCGATCTCATGGGTGCAGCCTCCCAGGCCGTGACTTCCAAGCACTGCCAGTACGCGCTCACGATCCGATTCACGAATCTGCAGCACCGCACCGAGCTCCTCGTTAAACAGACTTCCCAGGGTGTCTTCGCCCAGGCTGTCCAGGTTGACGTGGAATCCACAGTGGCCGGCAAAGGCCATCTCGCAAAGGGTCGCCAGCAGACCACCATCGGATCGGTCATGGTAGGCCAGCAACAGCTTGCGACTAATCAGCGACTGCACCGCATCGAAAAAGCCCTTCAACAGGGCCGGACTGGCCAGGTCGGGGACTTCTCCACCGGTGCGGTTGTAGACTTGGCCCAGCACGGATCCGCCCAAGCGATTTCGTCCCTGGCCCAGGTCCAGCAGAACCAGGCGACTACCGCTTTCAGATACCAGTTGTGGGGTCAGCGTATTGCGAATATCCCGGGTCGGGGCGAAGGCGGAGATAATCAGGGACAGGGGTGACACCACCTCATGGGTACCCTTCTCATCCTGCCAGGAGGTCTTCATGGACAGGGAATCCTTGCCTACCGGGATCGCGATACCCAGGGCCGGACACAGTTCTTCGCCCACGGCCTTGACCGTATCAAACAGCCGGGCGTCCTCACCCGGATGACCGCAGGCGGCCATCCAGTTGGCGGACAGCCGAACCTTGCCCAGCTCACCAATGTCCGCCGCGGCAATATTGGTAATAGACTCGCCCACTGCCATGCGGCCGGAGGCGGGGCCGTTATTGATTGCCAGGGGCGTGCGCTCGCCCATGGCCATGGCTTCACCGGTATATCCAATGAATCCACTTGCTGTCACCGCCACATCCGCCACCGGCACCTGCCAGGGACCGACCATCTGGTCACGGTTAACCAGGCCACCCACGCTGCGGTCACCGATGGTGATCAGGAAGGTCTTGTCGGCCACCGATGGGGTACTCAGCACTCTCTGTACCGCCTCGTCCAGCTCGATATCTGCGCGGTCAAACTCGCCGGCCTCGTCAGCCAGCCGCTGCACGTCCCGGGTCATCTTGGGAGCCTTGCCCAGCAACACGTCCATCGGCATGTTCACCGGGAAGTTTTCAAAGTGACTGTCGCTCACTCGCAACCAGCCATCGTCGGTAGCCGTACCAATCACCGCATAGGGACAACGCTCGCGATGGCATAGCTTCTCGAACAGCTCCAGGGACTCCGGCGCGATGGCGATGACATAGCGTTCCTGGGACTCGTTGCACCAGATGGCCATGGGCGCCATACCGGGCTCGTCATTGGGAATCTTGCGCAACTTGATATCGCCACCCCGACCACTGTGGTCCAGGGTTTCCGGCACCGCGTTGGATAGTCCACCCGCACCCACATCATGAATAAGCAGGATGGGGTTGTCATCCGCCAGGGCCCAGCAACGATCGATCACTTCCTGACAACGGCGCTGCATTTCGGGGTTGTCCCGCTGCACCGACGCAAAATCCAGTTCCTCGCTACTCTGCCCCGAGCCCATGGATGAGGCAGCGCCTCCACCCAGGCCAATCAGCATGGAGGGGCCACCCAGCACCACGATCAGCGAACCGGGAACCACGTCGGATTTCTCTACATCCTCGCCCCGGATGTTACCGACACCACCGGCCACCATGATGGGCTTGTGGTAACCGCGAACCGAACCGTCAGCAGATTCCTGCTCATAGCTGCGGAAGTAACCGCACAGGTTGGGACGACCAAATTCGTTATTGAAGGCCGCACCGCCGATCGGGCCTTCCAGCATGATCTGCAGGGCCGAAGCAATTCTGTCCGGCTTGCCGTGGTCCACTTCCCAGGGCTGCTCGAAGCCCGGGATCTTAAGGTTGGACACCGAAAACCCGGTCAGGCCGGCCTTGGGCTTGGAACCACGACCGGTCGCGCCCTCGTCACGAATCTCGCCACCGGAACCGGTCGCGGCACCCGGGTAAGGAGAAATCGCCGTGGGATGATTGTGGGTCTCCACCTTCATCAGCACATGGATATCTTCCTCCCGGTAAAAATACTTGTGGTCATCCGGTTCGGTAACCAGGCGCCTGCCCCGACTGCCCTCGATCACAGACGCGTTGTCGCGATACGCGGAAAGCACACCCTCGGGGGCATGGTTATAGGTGTTGCGAATCATGTCGAACAGGCTCTTGGGTTGCACCTGCCCGTCGATCACCCAGTCCGCATTGAAAATCTTGTGCCGGCAATGCTCGGAGTTCGCCTGGGCGAACATCATCAGTTCCGCATCCGTCGGATTGCGCTCCAGTTTCCGGAAATTATCCACCAGGTAGACGATCTCGTCCTCGGACAAGGCCAGCCCCAGCGCCTGGTTTGCCTCAGCCAGGGCATCTTCCCCGCCCCTGAGCACATCAACCGTTTGCAGCTCACCGGGCTGGTGATGGGAAAACAGCCTTTCGGCGTCGGACACATCCAGACAGACCGACTCGGTCATCCGATCGTGCAACCTGGCCGCCACGGCCCGCATCTTCCCGGCATCCAGGGGAGCCTTGCTGTCCAGGTAATAGGCGACGCCGCGCTCGATCCGCAGCAGGGACCGCAAGCCGCAAATATGGGCGATGTCGGTGGCCTTGCTGGACCAGGGAGAAATCGTGCCAAACCGGGGAACCACCAGCACCATCTGGCCTTGTTCCGCAGATTTTTCCGCACGGGGCCCATAAGTCAGCAGCCGCTGCAGGACCTGGTTGTCCCTTTCGGACAATTCCCTATCGGTTTCTGCAAGGTGAAGGTAACTGGCCCGAACGGCTGTCACCGACGGTTCAAGTGTCTGGATATCGTTTAGAAGCTTGCTTAGACGAATCGCTGATAGCGCCGGAGCACCGGGCAATGTAAGCATGACTGGTCCCTAGGTTCGGTTCGATGGGCGCATCGGGAGAGACGGACATTTTACAAGACCCGGCAGCAACCGACCATAGGCCAGGCAAACTCTACAGGCTATACCAGCCCAGCCCGGCCTCCTGATCGACGATGGTGATCTGGATTCCCGCATGGGACCGGGCATTTTCCAGGGCCTCGATGACCAGGTCAGGCGAATTATTGGTATCACTCAAGTGCAGGGCAAAAACCTGCTTCAAGCGCGATTGATCCATATTTTTCAGGATTTCCGAGGCCTGGAGATTGCTCAAATGCCCCATGGCGCCCTTCACCCGGCGCTTGAGCCGGTGAGGATAGGGTCCATTATTCAGCATTTCCAGGTCATGGTTGCACTCCAGCAGAAGCACATCGACCCCGTTGAGACTCTGGATGATGTGCGGCGTGGAATGACCGGTGTCGGTCAGCACACCCGCCCGAAATGTTCCATCCGAGAAGACGTACTGGCAGGGCTCCCGCGCATCGTGAGGCACCGGCATGGGTGAAATGCTCAGCGCACCAACGGTGAAACTCTCGTGGGAATTCACCCAGCGCAGGTCGACGCCGTCCATATCGCCTCCCCTGGCAGTGCCATGGGTCAGCCAAACCGGGATGGAATATCGCCTGGCAAAGCGGGCAACTCCCGAAAAATGGTCCGAATGCTCGTGGGTGACGAGGATTGCGTCGATCTGCTCGGGTTGGCAATCCAGCCTTTCCATCCGGCGGATCACTTCCTTGATGGTGAAGCCGCAGTCGAGCATGACCCGGGTTCCGGCGGCCTCGAACAAGGCGCAATTGCCCTTGCTTCCACTACCCAGGTAAGCCAGTTTCAAGACGTGGTATCCCCTGCTCGCCTATTTGCCGCGGCCATCACTGCCGGGGGTGTACACCGGCATAGGGAACTGGGCCACATTGCCACCTTCGATACTGGTGATCTTGCTGACTCCCTTTTTTTCCACCTCATCGATGCGCACCACCGAGTGCAAGGGGATAAAAGTACGTTTGACTCCGCCAAATTCGGTCGCGATGCGCTCTTCAGCCGGGTCTACCAGCAAAGCCGTACGCTCACCAAAAATCAGCTCTTCCACCTCCAGGAACCCGAACAACTCCCCGTGCCCCACGCTGTGGGCATAGATTTCATACACCTTCCCCTGGTTCATGAAGGCTACTTTGAAAATATGTTGCTCAGGCATGTCGCGTTCCGATGGGCTCAATGCGACCAATTGTAAGCAAGAGTGGCGCCTGGTGTTGAAAAATGTGACTTCTGCACTGCCCCGGGTTCGCTCCGGGCAGAATACTGACACGATGCGGATTTTTGCGATTCAGCCATTTAAGCGCGAATGTGCTTATCAAAACACAGCCCGTCCATCTGCATTATGTATAATCGGCTAACGGGTAAAGGGAATAGCTCTAGGTAAAGCTGGGATCTCGATATATGGCTCTCAAAATCAAAGTCACTGGCAGCTATGCAAAGTCTTTTAAAGACAATGCTGAAAAGGAATTTACCGTTCACGGCGGCACCATCGGCCGTGGAGTGGAAAATGACTGGGTGCTGCCGGACCCCGATCGGCATATTTCCGGCAAACATGCGGCAATCCTGAACAAGGACGGTGACTATTTCATCCTGGATACCAGTACCAACGGGGTATTCATGAACGAGTCCAAGACTCGCATCGGACGTGGCAATTCGGTCCGCCTGCAACACAATGACACCTTCCGAATCGGCGATTTCGTCTTTCAGGTATCTCTGGAAGAGGAAGGCCCGGAAGCCATGCAGGACAAGTCAACCGAGAACCTGAGCCTGAAAGAAAAGGATGAGATGGTCAGCTTTGCAGCACTGCTCGAAGATGATGTCACTCCCGGAGAGTCCCAGGTTTCCGAAGAAGCACAGAAAGACCGGGATTTCGCTGACGAATTTCTGACTGAAACCATCGCCCCCGATGAATTGGAGAAAGCTCCCGAAGACTGGGAAATGATGGAGCTTCCAGAAACTGATACCCGCTCCGCCTCATTGCCGGAGGAGCCGGAGGACGACAACGGCTCGTCCGAGGAATTGCTATCCCCAGATGAAATCATCCAGAAATTCGACGGCGAATTGTCC
>JBFFTZ010000051.1:0-11863 GCA_041571575.1 Gammaproteobacteria bacterium
AAAAGCTCTTCACACCATCCAGCCACCCGCTTTCCTTGGGGCTGTGGCGGGTCCCGTGGCCACGCAGGGACTCATCGAATTCCCTGAGCAGGTCCTTCTGCTTTTCGGACAGCTTCACCGGGGTTTCCACCACGGCACGGCAGAACAAATCGCCCACAGGACCTCCCCGCACAGGCTTCACGCCCTTGCCGCGCAGGCGAAACACCTTGCCCGTCTGGCACTCGGCAGGAACCTTCAAGGTAACTTCCCCGGTCAGGGTCGGCACCTTTATCGTTCCGCCCAGTGCGGCGGTGACAAAGCTGACCGGGACCTCGCAGGCCAGGTCGGCGCCATCGCGCTCAAAAATCTTGTGGTCGCGCACGTGGATCTCCACGTACAGATCGCCGGCGGGCCCGCCCGAACGGCCGGCCTCGCCCTGGCCGCCCAGGCGAATCCTGTCTCCAGTGTCCACACCGGCCGGAACATTCACTTCCAGCTTGCGGTTTTCGCGGATTCGACCCTGTCCCGAGCAATCCCCACAGGGATCCTTGATGGTTTTCCCGTTGCCGCGACACGCCGGGCAGGTCTGTTGCACGGAAAAGAAACCCTGCTGCATGCGAACCTGGCCTATACCGCCGCAGGTCTCACAATCCACTGGACTGGAACCCTCGGCGGCACCACTTCCGCTGCACCCTTCGCACTCCACCATGGTGGGCACTTCGATGGTCACGGTTTCACCGGCCACCGCCTGCTCCAGGTCCAGGTCCAGGGAGTAGGCAAGATCAGCGCCCCGGAACACCTGGCTGCGAGCGCGTCGACCGCCGCCACCGAAGATGTCCCCGAACACATCGCCAAACATGTCGCTGAATGCGTCGGCACCACCTCCGCCGCCAAAGCCACTTCCACCGGGAGAATGGTCCACACCGGCATGACCATAGCGGTCATAGCGGGCACGCTTGTTTTCGTCGGTCAGGACCTCGTAGGCCTCTTTGGCTTCCTTGAAGAGGTCTTCAGCGCCTGCGTTGTCCTGGTTCCGATCGGGATGGTGCTTCATCGCCAGGCGACGGTAGGCTTTTTTCACCTCTGCCGCCGAGGCGCCCCGCTCAACCCCCAGGACCTCGTAATAATCGCGTTTGGACATTCCTCACCGTTACTCTTTAATTTCTGCCGGAAATAATCCCAAGAAGCCGCCGCGACCTTCTGGGGATCGCGGCGGCTGCCTGGTTTGATCAAGTCGCCCGAGGGTATCAGGCTTTCTTGTCTTGGTCGTTGTCTTTGACTTCTTCGAACTCGGCATCCACCACATCGTCAGCGCCGCCGGCTGGTTCACCGCTCTCGGCCTGCCCTTCAGCAGCCGCCTGCTCCTGGTAAACACGCTGTGCCAGGGCAGCGGACACCTCGGACAATGCCTTGCTCTTGGTCTCAATGGCATCCTTGTTCTCGCCCTTGAGGGCTTCGCGCAATTCACCCACCGCAGCTTCGATGTTGCTGCGCTCTTCGGCCTGCACTTTCTCACCAAGATCTTCCAGTGACTTTTCAGTCGCGTGGATCAGACCATCGGCCTGGTTGCGAGCCTCGACCAGTTCGCGGAACTTACGATCTTCCTCAGCGTGAGCCTCGGCATCTTTCACCATGCGATCGACGTCTTCATCGGACAGGCCACTGGATGCCTTGATGATAATCTTCTGTTCCTTGTTGGTCGCCTTGTCCTTGGCCGAGACGTTCAGGATACCGTTAGCATCGATATCGAAAGTCACCTCGATCTGGGGCAGACCACGTGGTGCCGGAGGAATGTCGCTCAAGTCAAAACGACCCAGTGACTTGTTATCCATGGCGCGATCACGCTCGCCCTGCAGCACATGAATCGTTACTGCAGTCTGGTTGTCATCTGCCGTGGAGAACACCTGGTTCGCCTTGGTCGGAATCGTGGTGTTCTTGTCGATGAGCTTGGTCATCACACCACCGAGGGTTTCGATACCCAGGGACAGCGGGGTGACGTCCAGCAACAGCACGTCTTTGACCTCGCCGGAAAGCACACCACCCTGGATCGCGGCGCCAACCGCCACGGCCTCATCGGGGTTCATGTCCTTGCGGGGCTCGCGACCGAAGAACTTCTTCACTTCATCCTGAACCTTGGGCATACGGGTCTGACCGCCGACCAGGATCACATCGTCAATCTCCGAGACCTTGAGCCCGGCATCCTTCAGGGCGATGCGGCAAGGCTCAATCGTACGGGCAATCAGGTCCTCGACCAGGGATTCAACCTTGGCGCGGGTCAGCTTGATACTCAGGTGCTTGGGACCGGAGGCGTCAGCGGTGATGTACGGCAGGTTGACTTCACTTTGCTGTGACGTGGAGACCTCGATCTTGGCTTTCTCGGCAGCTTCCTTCAGGCGCTGCATGGCCAGCGGATCCTTGCGGATATCAACACCACTTTCCTTTTCGAACTCGGCCGCAAGATAGTCGATCAGGCGCTTGTCGAAATCTTCACCACCGAGGAAAGTGTCACCGTTGGTGGCCAGCACTTCAAACTGGTGCTCACCATCAATGTCAGCAATCTCGATGACTGAAATATCGAAGGTACCGCCACCCAGGTCGTAAACCGCGATCTTGCTGTCACCGCGCTTCTTGTCCAGGCCGTAAGCCAGGGCTGCCGCGGTGGGCTCGTTGATGATGCGCTTGACCTCAAGACCCGCGATACGTCCGGCATCCTTGGTAGCCTGGCGCTGGGAGTCGTTAAAGTAGGCCGGCACAGTGATCACCGCTTCGGTCACAGGCTCGCCCAGGTAGTCCTCGGCGGTCTTCTTCATCTTCATCAGCACACGGGCGGAGACTTCCGGCGGGGCCATTTTCTTGCCATTTACCTCGACCCAGGCATCACCGTTTTCAGCGCCTACAATCTTGTAGGGCACCATCTCGATGTCCTTCTGCACCACATTGTCCTCGAAACGACGACCGATCAGGCGCTTGACGGCAAACAGGGTGTTGCTCGGGTTGGTAACCGCCTGGCGCTTGGCCGACTGACCTACCAGCCATTCATCATCCTTGGTCTGTGCGACGATCGACGGCGTTGTGCGATCACCCTCACTGTTCTCAATGACCTTGGGCTTGTCACCCTCCATGATGGCGACACAGGAGTTGGTGGTCCCCAGGTCAATTCCAATCACTTTACCCATGAATTTATTCTCCGAAAAAAGATGTACATAAACTTGTACTGATTAATTGGGCTGCCAAGAGCCTTTTCAAGCCCGGTTGGCATCTATTCAGGAGAGCGCGCCACAATTACCCTGGCGGCGCGCAGCGTCCTGTCGTGAATTCGATAGCCTTTCTGGACAACCAGCAGCACTGAATCAGGCTCGGCGTCTGCCGAAGGCTGGGTGGCCATGGCCTCGTGCAACTCGGGGTTAAAAGGCTCGCCCAGAGGATCAATCTGGGTAATTTCAAACTTCTGTAAAGCACCCAAGAGCAATTTCAACGTCGCCTGCATGCCTTCCCGGACCGCCTCGGAACCTTCCCCGCTAGCGGCCTCAAGACCCAGCTCCAGGCTGTCCACAACCGCCAGCAACTCACCGGCCAGTCTCTCCACGCCATACTTGTGGGCCCGTTCCAGTTCCCGTTCAGAGCGCTTGCGGAGGTTATCCAGCTCAGCCAGTGACCTCATGTACTGGTCGCGATACTCCTCCGCCAGTTGCTTCGCCTTGGTCAGTTCGTCCTCGGGCTCCACGGGGGCGTCTGCCTGGGCGTCCTGGGAGCTCTCCGGTGCGTCTTCAACCGGATCCTGGGGTTTATCGTTGGAGCTTTGCTGCTCAGCGGTCATTGATTGGGCCTCCAAAATACATACACGCGGACCTCCCTACACCAGGCGAAGGGCCGAAAAACGTCAAGCTTGCTGCTGAATGGGGTCGGGCTACTTGGAATTCAAGGCCGATCCGAGCAATTTCGCTGCCACATCGACAATTGGTATCACTCGCTCGTAGGCCATACGGGTTGGGCCGATCACCCCGAGAACCCCAACCACGTCGTCATTGGCAGTATATGGCGCCACCACCAGGGAACAATCGTCCATCACGGAATACCCGGATTCCTCGCCAATAAAAATTTGTACGCCCTGGGCGTTGACCACCTTGTCCAGCATGCCCAGGATGTCACGCTTGGTATTAAACGCCTCGAAAAGGCGGCGCAACTTATCCACGTCGTGCAACTCGGCGAAGCCCATCAGGTTGGTCTCCCCGGCCACGACGAAATTGTTCTCGTCCTCGGCAGAAAATGCCCGCTGGGCCATGTTGATGGCATCCATCATCAGGCGGTTCATGGTTTCCCGGGTGGATTTGAGCTCCGCCACCAGGATGTCGCGTACCTCGGCGATCTCTCGTCCGGCGAACTTCTCGTTCAGGTAATTGGCCGCCCTGACCAGTTCCTCTGAACTGTAATCCCTGTCCAGCTGGAGAATACGGTTTTGCACCTCCCGGTCATTGATCACCATGATCGCCAGAACCCGCTTTTCAGACAGGGAAAGGAACTCGATCTGCCTGAGCGAGGCATGGGGCTGGCGAGGTGTTGTGACCACACCGGCCAGGCTGGTCAGGGACGAGAGCATGGCGGAGGTCGAGGCCACCAGGGACCGCTGATCGTGGGAGCCCACGGCAATCTTGTTTGCCAGGATCTGCATTTCGCTGCTGGACAGCGGTTTCACCCGCAGCAGGGTATCGACAAAAAAGCGAAATCCCCGCGGCGTGGGAACCCTGCCCGCGGAGGTGTGAGGCGAACTTACGAAACCCATCTCCTCCAGGTCCGCCATCACATTGCGTATGGTGGCGGCACTCAGGTCCAGCCCCGAGTCCTTGGAAAGGGTGCGTGAACCCACGGGCTGTCCCTCGCGAATATATCGCTGCACCAGTACTTTGAGCAGGTGCTGGGCCCGTTCGCCCGGGAACATATCGTTTATTGCGTCGCCCATGGGCTTCCTATGAAAAAACGCTTGCAATCAGGGTTTGATCGGTCAAGATTGCAGTTGCACTGCACCGCTGTCAAGCAAGCTAAACGATGGATAAACCAGCAGTACGTGCAGCGTATCGGAGATACCCGGGAGTGATGCAGAATAAGCCCCTGGACAGCGTTTTTCGTGGAAAACCGCTTTACTCCTGCAAATACATGATAGACAACCGTTACTGATTGGCAGTTTTGGCGCAGACCAGTTTTATGCATAAAACATTCAAGACCATCGGGCTCATGGGCCGCACAGTGGACCCGCTTATTCGCGAGACCGTGGAAAGCATCGCCCAGTTCCTGCGCCAGCGGGGACTGAAAGTCCTGGCCGAAGACACCATCGGAATGGCGTTCGATGACGTAAAGCTGACCAATTTTCCGGCAGATGACCTGGTCCGGGAAGTGGACATGGTCATCGCCGTGGGTGGCGACGGCACCATGTTGCATGCCAGCAGGCCGGCAGCCGAGGCCGGCGTTCCCCTGCTGGGCGTGAACCGCGGACGGCTGGGATTCCTGGCGGACGTCACTCCCGACAAGATGCTGGAGATGCTGGAGCAGATCCTCGCCGGCCAGTACCTGGTGGAACAGAGGCAGATGCTGCACGCCACCCTTGAAGGCCAGGGCGGCAAAGAACAATGCATGGCCCTGAACGACGTATGCCTGCAGCGTTGGGATACCGGTAGGATGCTGGAATTCGAGACCTGGATTGATGGTCGCTATGTAAACACCCACGGTGGTGACGGCCTTGTGGTCGCCACCGCCACCGGCTCAACCGGCTACGCCCTGTCCTGCGGCGGGCCGATTTTGCAGCCGGACCTGAACGCCCTGGTCATGGCGCCCATCTGCCCCCACACCCTCAGCGACCGCCCCATCGTGGTCAGCGGCGATTCGAAGATCGTTATTCGCCTGCTGGAACGTGCCGGCGCCAGCGCCCAGATTACCTGTGACGGCCAGACACTGGGTCCTATTGAGCCGGGCCAGCATGTCACCGTGGACAGGGCCCAACGCAGCGTCACCCTGCTGCACCCCAAGGGCTACGACTACTACCGCATCCTGCGCTCCAAATTGCACTGGGGCCGCAGCAGCATGCAGCGAAGCAGGCCCGAGGACTGACCGGCCATGCTCAGCCATCTACACATTCGCAATTTCGCCATCATCGACGAAGTGGAGCTGGAGCTGGACCAGGGCCTGAGCGTCCTGACGGGTGAGACCGGCGCCGGCAAGTCCATCCTGCTGGATGCCCTGGGGCTGCTGCTCGGAGATCGGGCGGATGCGGGCTTTGTGCGCCATGGCGCCCAGCGCGCCGAACTCAGCGCCACCTTCGAACTGGGCCAGCTTCCCGAGGTCCAGGCCTGGCTGGACGATCAAGACCTGGGGGATGAAGATCAAGTCCTGCTCAGGCGAAGCCTGGGCTCGGACGGTCGCTCCCGGGCCTACATCAATGGTCAAAGCGTGCCGGTACAAACCCTGCGGGGCCTGGGTGAGCAACTGGTGGATATCCATGGCCAGCATGAGCACCAGAGTCTCTCAAAGCGATCGGTGCAACTGGACCTGGTGGATTTTCACGGCAAATTGCTGGAGCAGCGCGAGGAACTCGCCGGCGCCTTTCGCCAGTGGCGGACACTTGAAGAACGCTTGGAACACCTGCAAAGCAGTGAATCTGACCGCACCGCCCGGCTGGACCTGCTGCGCTACCAGTGCCAGGAACTGACCCAGTTGGGCCTGAGCAAGGAAGAGCTGCCAGAACTGGAAGAAGAACACCTGAAGCTGGCCAACTCGGGACGACTGGCCGAGCAATCCCGCGCCAGCCTGGACGCCTTGTACGAGGCGGACGAATCCAATGCCTACCAACTGCTGTCGGGGGCCCTGCAACAATTAGAGCCACTGGCCACCCTGGACCCGGAACTGGCCGGTGTGCTGGCCATGGTCAGGGAAGCCTCCATACAGGTCCAGGAGGCCTCTGACGAGCTTGGGCGCTATTTATCCGAGCTGGACATGGACCCGGCCCGCCTTGAGTGGGTGGAGGATCGCCTGGCCGCGATTCACTCCCTGGCCCGCAAGCACCGCTGCAATGCAGAGGAACTGCCGGAACTGGCAGACAAACTGGCCGAGGAATTGAGCGAACTGGAAAACGCCGACCAAAGCCTGGAAAAACTCTCCGCCCAGAGCAAAAAGGCCCGGGAGACCTATTTGAAGCTTGGAAAAGCACTCTCAGGCGAACGCCGCAAGGCCGCCGCCGAGCTTTCCCAACACGTTAGCGCCATCATGCAGCAACTGGGCATGCAAGGCGGCAAGATGGCCATCGCCGTTGAGCAGCTACCCGAAAGCCAGTACAAGCTGGACGGCCTGGACAAGGTGGAATTCCTGGTCAGCGCCAACCCCGGCCAACCCCCCGCAGCCCTGTCGAAAGTTGCCTCCGGGGGAGAGCTCTCGCGCATCAGCCTGGCCATACAGGTCGTGGCCGCCGCGGCCAGTCGCATCCCCAGCATGGTGTTCGACGAGGTGGACGCGGGTGTGGGCGGTGGTATCGCAGAGATCGTGGGTCAGCGCATGCGTGAACTGGGTCAGGAACGCCAGGTATTGTGTGTCACCCACCTGCCCCAGGTGGCCAGCCAGGCCCACCGTCACCTGAAAGTCACCAAGCTCACCGATGGCGAGCACACCCGTACCCGCATCAATGCATTAAACGAATCTGAAACGGTTGAGGAACTGGCGCGGATGCTGGGCGGCGTGAAAATCACCGACCGTACCCGGGAGCATGCCAGGGAAATGCTGGAAACCGCGGCGCGCCCAGCCCGCCGAAAGGCCCGCTAGGAGTCCGACTCTTCCTGCTTGTTGGGGCAATCTTCCCGCTGGCAATGGCCATAGATGATCATGGAATGATCGGCAATCTTGAAACCGTGTTCCGTGGCAATCTCTTCCTGGCGGCGCTCGATGGTCTGGTCCACGAATTCTTCCACCATGCCGCATTCCATACACACGATGTGGTCGTGATGGGGGTTGTCCGCAAGCTCGAAGACCGCGTGACCGCCCTCGAAATTATTGCGGCTTACCAGCCCGGCAGTTTCGAACTGGGTCAGCACCCGGTACACCGTGGCCAGCCCGAAATCTTCGCCCTGCTCCACTAAAAGGCGATAGATTTCCTCGGCACTGAGGTGACGCTTGTCGCTGGAATCAAGCACTTCCATGATTTTCACCCGCGGAAGCGTTACTTTCAGTCCTGCTTTACGAAGCTCTTTGCTCAATGTCTTTATTTATCCTTTATTCGACCAAGCCTGTTCCCAGGCGATTTTTGTTGTAGTATTTCCGCCGCATTATTACCCACCATCAACTCTGGCTCCAGCGTGACACATAAAAACCTCAATATCTCGACTTTAACCCGCTTCGCAAAACCGGTGATTGCGCTGTTATGCGCGCTTTCCCTGGCCGGCTGTGTCTACAAGGTGGACATCCTCCAGGGCAATCACCTGGACGATGAAGCGATCGAGCAGGTGGAAATCGGCATGACCCGGAGCCAGGTTCGCTTCATTCTCGGCACCCCCATGGTGAAAGACCCCTTCCATGAGTCCCGCTGGGATTACGTGTACTACTTTAAGCGCGGCGGGAATTACGATCCTATACGCCAGCGGCTGGTGGTGTACTTTGAAGAAGACAAGGTGGTGTCCGTCGACAAGGACGCGCCCATCGACTGATCAGGGGCGGTCAGTCTTCCCCTGATTCCTTCTTGCCGGTCTTACCCATGGTCTTGCCCTCGGCCGCCAGTCGCCGCCTGACTTCCTTGGGATCGGCCTTCAGGGGCCGGTAAATCTCCACCCTCTCCCCGGGCTGAAGCACCTCGTCCGGCCTGGCCATGCGGCCAAAGATTCCCAGCTTGGAATTGGCAATATCAATCTGGGGATAGATGCCCAGGATGCCTGATGCGTGCACGGCCTCGATCACCGTGGTTCCCGCGGGCACCTCAAGCGCCAGCAATGTCTGCTTCTCCGGCAGCGCGTAGACCACCTCAACCTTCATCAGTAGAGTCGCTCGCCATAGATTATTCTCGCTCGCCGAACAAAGGCGTCCACCAGGCAGTTGCGGGCATCTTCAAACAACCGGACCACGTTCCGGTTGGGGATCGTGAAGTTCCTGGAAATCCCTGCAGGGGATAGTCCGGGACTGACCTTCACCTGCTCCTGGATACGACCGTGCACTGCGCTGCGAGCCAGATTTGCCATGCCGGGCTACAGCTTGACAAGACCGGTAGCGTGCAGGAACACCAGTACCACGGCTGCCGGCGCCACAAACCTGGCCATGAAACGCCAGCCCCGATAAATAAATCCGGTCCCGACACCCAGTTCCTCGCTGCTCGAATTGCGGCAAAGCACCCAGCCGGCAAACACCGTGATCAGCAATCCGCCCAGGGGCAACAAAATATTGGTCGACAAGTACTCAACGTTATCGAATATGGTGCCCTGCCAGAACACGACATCACTGCCGATGCTGAAGGAGAATACCGTTCCCATGCCCAGCAACCAGGCCGCCAGGGCTACGATAATGGCCGCCTCGGCCCGGGGACGATAAAAGGTCTCCACTATCCAGGCCACGGCGGGCTCGATCAGACCGATGGACGAGGTCCACGCGGCGAAGGTCACCAGTACGAAGAACAGGGCGCCGAAATAGATACCACCGGGCATTTGACCGAAGGCCAGCGGCAGGGCCTCGAACACCAGTCCCGGACCCGACGCCGGATCAAGGCCGTTGGCGAAAATAATCGGGAAGATAACCAGGCCGGCCAGGATGGCGATCAGGGTATCGGCCAGCACCACGGTCAGGGCGCTGCTGGTAATTGGCGTTCCCTCGGGCAGGTAGGCGCCATACGCCATGACGGTTCCCATCCCGATGCTCAGGGTGAAAAACGCCTGGCCCAGGGCCACCAGCACCGCCTCGGAAGTCAGGGCATCGAAATTCGGCGTAAACATGAAGTCCACGGCCCGGGCAAAATCGCCCTCGATATAGCTGTATGCCACCAGGATCAGCAGCAGCACCATCAACAGCGGCATCAGGATGCGAATCGCCCGCTAGGCCATGCTGCACACCCAGCGCCACGACCACCGCGGTCATCAGCATGAAGACCGTGTGACCGATAGTGCTGATGGTCAGGCTGCTGGAGGTGGTTTCAAATAATGAGACCACCTGGTCCAGGTCGGCGCCGCTGTAGGCCCCGGTGAAGCTGTTAACGATATAAGACAAGACCCAGCCGGCAATCACGCTGTAGAACGACAGGATGAGGAATCCGGCAAGCACGCCGATACCACCCAGCCATTGCCAGTGCGAGGTACTGCCCTCTTCCTCGCCAAGGATGCGCATGGTGGCGATCGGGTTGCGACGGCCGCGACGGCCCAGCAGTATCTCGGACGTCATGATAGGCAGGCCGACGGCAAACACTGCGACCAGGTAGATGAGCACAAAGGCGCCGCCGCCGTATTCGCCAACCACATAGGGAAACTTCCAGATATTTCCCAGGCCCACGGCGGAACCGGTGACCGCCATGACAAAGGCCAGTCTCGAGGACCAATGGCCGTGCAAAGAGGATCTGCGACTCGGTGAGCCCGCAGCCTGCTCGTTCATAATTGCCTACCCAGCTGTAAAGGGTGCGAATTCTGAGGCAAAACATCGCGCCGGACAACAGCAAAAGCCGGAAAACACAAAGGTTTCGGTTGCTTCCCCAGCCCCGTATAATCCGCCGCAACATCAGCCAGGTCCAATTTTTGACCCGGCTCACCCACCCGGAGCTACACTACCGGGCAGGAATTTAGTCACAGGGAAGGCATGAGCAGCAAGGGTAAAAAACACAACGGCGCCAACTCCAACACCATCGCCCGCAACAAGAAGGCGAAGTTCGAGTACTTCATCGAGGAGAACGTAGAGGCCGGCATCGCCCTGGAAGGTTGGGAGGTCAAGTCCCTGCGTGAGGGTCGTGCACAGCTGACCGAAAGTTACGTGCTGCTGCGCGACGGCGAGGCCTACCTGTTCGGCTGCCATATCACGCCCCTGCCCACCGCCTCCACCCACATCCACCCGGACCCCACCCGCACGCGCAAGCTGCTGATGCACCGGCGGGAGATCGACCGGCTGATCGGCATGGTGGAACGCAAGGGCTACACCCTGGTCCCGCTTAGCCTCTACTGGAGCAAGGGACGGGCCAAGCTGGACGTGGGCCTGGCCAAGGGCAAAAAGATGCATGACAAGCGCGATACCGAGAAGGATCGCGACTGGGAACGCCAGAAATCCCGGATCATGAAAACGGGAAAAAGATAGCGTTTTCGCTCCTTTTGGTCGTTTTTGGCCCGA
This sequence comes from Gammaproteobacteria bacterium, assembly GCA_041571575.1. Taxonomy (GTDB): domain Bacteria; phylum Pseudomonadota; class Gammaproteobacteria; order Steroidobacterales; family BM003; genus CAKZML01. The sequence continues at coordinate 11,299 of JBFFTZ010000051.1, forward strand.
TTTAGGCTCTTTTTGGGCTATTTGGTTAAAAAATCGCCAATTCCGTGCCGGCTTGAAAAATCCCTGTTCGACACCATATAGACGGTGCGGCTAAAATACCGCCCTCGCCTGTTTAGGGGCGAGACGATTACACCGGGGGCGACATGGATTCGACGTGGGTGTTGAAACTCCGGGTGCATGCCGAGGTGCAGGTTCCTCGTAAAACTGTTTGCAAAACTTTAGTTGCCAACGACGACAACTACGCTCTAGCTGCTTAAAAACCAGCCTAGTGCCCTCTGACCGGATCGTGCTTGTGCGATGTGGATTCCAGGGGTCATCCTTCACAAGATCGCGAGTAAGGCATGTCTGGGGCCGAGCCGCTAAAACCTAACTAGACTGGTTTGTAGTTTTCCTCGCCCATCGGGTAGCCGCAAACGAGATTAAAGTATGGGATAAGCATGTAGAGCCTGTAGCGGAGAGCTTACGGACGCGGGTTCGATTCCCGCCGCCTCCACCATCAATGGAAAAAGGGTGCCACAAGGCACCCTTTTTTTATTGTTTATGACGCCGTGTGACGAAGCCGCGT
>JBFFTZ010000052.1:0-11852 GCA_041571575.1 Gammaproteobacteria bacterium
AATAGCGGTGGGTTTGCTTCGCGCCTCAAGTCAACTCCCCGAGGTTCTGCCCGAGATGGAATTCCTGGGTGAATTGTCCCTGGGTGGTGACATCAGGCCGGTGCGAGGGCTGCTGCCGGCGCTGATACAGGCGACCCGGGAGGGCAAGCAGGTGGTCATTCCTGTCGCCAATGCTCCCGAGGCGGCCCTGCTGCGTGATGCCAGGGTGTTTGTTGCAGATCACCTTCTTCAGGTATGCAGCATGCTGCGTGGTGAGCAGTCCCTCGAGGCAGTGGAGCACAAACCCCGGGATTTGACGGAGCCCGCACGCTCGGCCTTCCACTTTGTGCGCGGTCAATTCCATGCCCGGCGCGCGTTGGCCGTGGCCGCCGCCGGGGGGCACAGCCTGTTGATGACCGGTCCGCCGGGCAGCGGCAAGAGCCTGCTGGCCAGTTGCCTGCCGGCCTTGCTTCCGCCTTTGCCGGAGGAGCAGATGCTTGAGGTCGCTGCGGTGCGGTCGCTCAGGGGCGAGGTCGGGTTTCAGGGCGAGGTGGCTCGCCGGCCGTTCAGGTCTCCCCATCATTCTGTCTCTCCGGTGGCGCTGACCGGCGGTGGGCGGGTGCCCAGGCCCGGAGAGGTGTCCATGGCCCACCGTGGCGTGCTGTTCCTGGATGAACTGCCTGAGTTTGAACGTCGCGCACTGGAAGCCTTGAGGGAACCTCTGGAGACAGGTGAGATCCGGATTTCACGGGCCGCGGCCAGTCATGTTTTTCCAGCCCGGTTCCAGTTAATCGCGGCGATGAATCCCTGCCCTTGCGGGTATCACGGGGACACCCAGGGGCGGTGCCGTTGTACCGCCGAGCAGGTCAGGCGCTATGCCGGACGCATATCCGGTCCGCTGCTCGATCGCATTGATATGCAGCTGATGGTGCAGCCCGTCTCCCGGGACGTGCTGCTCAGTGGTGCACCGGAAGCTGACGAGCACGGGCCGGAGGCCAGGCAGGTAATTGATGCCGCGGCCGTTCAGCGTCGCAGGGCGGGGGTGCTCAATGCGGACCTGGATGTCGAGCAGGTCGAGCGTTGGTGCCGCCCGGACCTCTCGGGCATGGGGCTGCTGGCCAGGGCCGTGGACCGTATGGGGCTGTCGGCCCGGGCGGTGCATCGATGCATGAGGGTGGCCCGGACAATTGCCGACCTGGATTGCGCGCAAGATGTGGCGGCCTCCCATCTGGCGGAGGCCCTGGGTTACAGGCAGCTACAGGGGTGAGGGCTGGGTTCGTTGAGTGGCATCCCGGATCAGGCTAATCTAGCGCGCCTTCCACCCTCCGGTTGCTTACCTGATCCATGATTCGTCTTAATCAGCCCCAAAGTGCAGCGGTCTCCTACGTCCAGGGACCGCTCCTGGTTCTGGCCGGAGCTGGCAGTGGCAAGACCCGGGTGATCACCGAGAAGATCTCTCATCTCATCAAGCATGACCTGTATCCGCCGGACCGGATTTGCGCGGTGACCTTTACCAACAAGGCGGCTCGCGAGTTGCGCCAGCGGGTAGGGGGAGCCCTGGGAAAGAAAAAGGGCAGGGGGCCGAGAATCTCGACTTTCCATACCCTGGGTCTGGATATCATCAGGAAAGAATATGGTGGTCTCGGGTTACGCCAGGGCTTCTCTATCATGGATGCCGCGGACACCCTGGGCGTGCTTCGGGACGTACTGAAAAAAAGTGGTCCGGATGCGGTGGCCGCTGCCGAGGCCACTCAATGGAAAATTTCCAGCTGGAAAAATGCCATGCTCACTCCCCAGCAGGCGGCGGCCCGGGCCGCGGATCCGCTGGAGCGGGCAGCGGCTCATGCCTACGGCTTATATGTGCGTGCCCTGAAGGCCTATAACGCGGTGGACTTCGATGACCTGATCCTGTTGCCTGTGCAATTCTTTGACCAGGTGCCGGAGCGGGTCCAGGAATGGCGAGACCGGCTGGGTTACCTGTTGGTGGACGAATACCAGGACACCAACCTTGCCCAGTACAACTTGCTGCGATGCCTGATGGGAGATGCCGGGGCCATCACGGTGGTGGGCGACGACGATCAGTCTATTTACGCCTGGCGCGGCGCGGCACCGGAAAACCTGAAGCAGTTATCGACAGACTACCCGAACCTGAAAGTCATCAAGCTGGAGCAGAATTATCGTTCCTCGGTGCGAATTCTCCGGGTGGCCAACAAGCTCATTTCCCACAACCCTCACTTGTTCGAGAAGAAACTCTGGAGCGGTCTGGGAGAAGGCGATGTGGTGCGAGTCCTCAGGGCCCGTGACCCGGCTGACGAGGCACAGCGGGTGGTAGGAGAGATCGTTCAGTCACAGCGCCTGGGCCAGGGTCCGTTGAGTGAAATCGCCATTTTGTATCGCAGTAATTTCCTGGCCAGGCCGTTTGAACAGGCCCTGAGGGGCCAGGGTGTGCCCTATGTGCTTAGTGGTGGCACCTCGTTTTTCGATCGCACCGAGGTTAAGGACATCCTGGCCTACCTGCGGTTGATTGCCAATCCCACCGATGATCGCGCCTTCCTGCGCATCGTGAATGTGCCCAGGCGCGAAATCGGAACCAAAACCCTTGAGGGCCTGGCTGCTTACGCGGGTGAGCGCCACAAGAGCCTGCTGGAATCCAGTGATGATCTTGGCCTGGCATCCCGAATTGCCGATCGTGGCGCCCGCCGCCTGCAACAATTCGCCGGTCTGATCGAGAGACTGACGGAAACTGCCGAGCGCAAGGGACCAATTACCGCGGTCAAAGACTTGCTGCTGGAAATCGATTACGAGAGTTGGCTGGCCGGCCAGGCCAAGGATCCGGTGGCTGCCGCCAGGGCCGGGGAAAATGTCCAGGACCTGCTGCGCTGGCTGGAGAAAATGGTCAGTTCCCGGGAAGACTGCAGCCTGTCTGATTTGCTTGCCCAGATAAGTTTGCTGGACCGGCTCTCTGGCGAGGACGACGACAAGACCGACGGCGTGCGATTGATGACGCTTCATTCGGCCAAGGGCCTGGAGTTCAATAATGTATTCCTGGTCGGGGTGGAAGAAGAGCAGTTGCCTCACAAGAATAGCATCGAGGGTGACGGCCTGGAGGAAGAGCGCCGGCTGATGTATGTGGGTATCACCCGGGCCAAGCAGCGACTGACCATCACCTATTGCGTCCAGCGCAAGCGCTATGGCGACAGCCTGGAGTGCACTCCCAGTCGATTCCTGGAAGAACTACCCCAGGACGATCTGCGCTGGGAGGGCAGAAAAGAGCAGTTGACCACCGAGGAGCGCCACGAGCGAGGCCGGGCGGCCATCGCCAATCTCCGGGGCCTGCTGGCCGGCGGATAAAAAAAGGGCCGCTTGATGCGGCCCTTTTTATTGTCACTGCTTTGGGGTGAAAAGACTTATTTGCTCTTCTCCACCATGTACTCCACTGCGGCAGCGGTCTCGGCATCGCTCAGATCGGCGCGACCGCCCTTGGCGGGCATGTAGCCTGCCGAACCCGCAAATCCTTTGATCGCGTGCTCGACCATGGTGTCCATGCCCTGGGCAATTCTGTCATTCCAGGCGGCGACATCGCCCAGCCTGGGAGCCCCGGCAACACCGGCAACATGGCAGGCTGCACAGGCTTCGTTGAATACGTCTGCGCCGGTGCGGGGTGCCTGTTCGACTTCCACGGCAGCTACTGCTGCAGCAACCACAGGCTCGGCGTCACCGGTCTTGACCACGTAACCGACCGGTTTCAGGCGGGCCTCGGTGGCGGCCTTGTAGGCAGGATCTTCCTTTGTCCATTGTTCCTGGGTGTCTCCGCTCATGCTTCGGGCCAGGAAGAACAGTATCAGAGTCACGAAAACCATCGCGCCGATAACCAGCAGAAAGGTGTCGAAAAATTTCTTGTCGTGGTCGCTCACTGACGACTCCTTGGTAATTGGGCGGGCCGGCATTATAAGGGCGAAATCCCGTCTCGCAAAAGCCGCCGTTCCAGGGGGTTAATAATCTAGCCCGGAATAATACCATTTGGGGCCCTTACCGCGCTAAATTGCCCCTTCGGATAGACGCTATTCGGCAAAAGCGCTATATTTGCGCCCCCTTCGTCGCAGGTGAAGGGGAGTGTTGAGCGTCGCGAAAGCGGCGCCGGTTCGCGATATGATGCGATCCAGCGAACAAAGTAGTTTTGCGCCCGTAGCTCAGATGGATAGAGTGTTGGCCTCCGAAGCCAAAGGTCACAGGTTCGAATCCTGTCGGGCGCGCCAAATACAAAAGGGTCACCCTGTGGGTGGCCCTTTTTTATTTGCCGTGTTGGATGGCTTGATGAGGAGCTGTGGTTTGAGCCGAGTCCGACGTAAGTCGGGCGAGACAACGCGCAGGCGGCGCAAGCCGTCGAGCGGCCCCCTTGAGGGGTGAGGCTGCGTGCAGCCGAATAATCCTGTCGGGCGCGCCCAGCCCAGGCACAGCCAGGTAGGTACTTCATCCCCATCTGAGTGGTACCAAACCCGGGTTTATTGAGGCCTGTCTATTTACTGCCGAGGCCGGGTTTCCCGTCGGGCGCGCCAAATACAAAAGGGTCACCCTGTGGGTGGCCCTTTTTTAATTTAGGGGTGAGTGGCCGATAACCTTAAAGGCCACTCATAGCGCGTGAGTTCGCCGGGCTGGAGGTGCCACCGGGTAGGGGTTGTGTGGGTCTAAATACCTTTACACCATTATTGCGGTCTCGCTTGGCGCGGTACATTGCGATGTCCGCCTCCCTGATGGACTGGGCCGTACTGATTCTTTGTGGCTCCATCAGCCTGATACCGATACTACATCCAATTTGCAGCGTCATTCCGTCGCAGTTGATGGGCTCAATTAGCGATTCCTGGAGTTTGCGTGCGATACGAAAAGCCTTTTTCTCGGCGAGTTCCCGGTTTGAATCCAGTTGCTGGGCGAGCACGACAAACTCGTCGCCCCCGAGTCTCCCTGCGATATCCTCCTGCCGTCTTCCCTGCTCAAGGCGTTGGGCAACTGTCTGGAGCAGAAGGTCGCCAACCTCATGACCAAGGGAATCGTTAATTTCCTTGAAGCCATCCAGGTCCAGTAGCAACAACGCCCCGTAATTGTTATGGCGTTCGCAGGCAGCCAGTCGATGCTCAAGATGTTCAAAGAGCATTCGCCGGTTGGGCAGATCAGTCAGGGGATCGTGATAGGCCAGATAGCCGATGCGACGGGTTGCGTCCTCATGGGCCTGGGCAAATGGTCTGACCACCCAGAGATAGATAGGGCCGGTAGAAACCAGGATCAGCAATATTCCGTCCTGGAGAGCGAAGAGAAAGAGCCCGATATCCGGTTCGAGCGTGCTCAGGCCAAACATGATTACTGTTTCGGCGATGCCAATGATCAAGGCAATCCGCAACACCACCTGCCTGCGAGGCAAGGGCTTGGATTTCTTTTCTGCCGGCAAAGCGCCGGTTCCTGATGAATCGGCCATAGATCAGAAATAGTCTGAACCCTGGTGGCTGTCAATGAGAGCTTCCCGAAGCTGGTTGTCAACACGGGTGAATTCATACCACAGGCCTGATTTTTATCGATAAAAAAAGGGGCCTGGCGGCCCCTTTGAACTCGGTTTAAATTATTGTTCTAGCGAGTGCGTTCGATCATCACCAGTTCGTCAATGATCTCCAGCAAGGTTTCGTAACTTCCGGCCATTGCGCCACCGGTGAGGTACTTGCCGTTAACAATCACGTTAGGTACGGAGCTGATCTGGAAGCGGCGAGCCATGGTGGCTCCCTGTCGCATCTTCGTGTCCACCGCAAACGAATTGAAGTTCTTGCGGAACTCGGCCTCGTTCACCCCCAGGGGAGTCAGCAGGCTAATTATTGCCTCTTCGCTGGCCAGCATGTTCCGGTCCACGTGGATGGCCTTGAACATCGGGTAATGAGTGGTTTCAAGAATTCCCATGACTTCGGCGGTGTAGAAAGCGCGGGCATGCAGCTGGGCCACCTGGTTGAATACCGTCGGAACGCGGATGAAGTTCACATCTGCCGGTTTTTTGGCCAGGTAAGTCTGAATAAAGGGCTCGAAGTTATAGCAATGGGGGCAGGTGTACATAAAAAATTCTGCCACTTCGATCTGATCAGGTGCGCTGCTGGTGGGCTGCGCAGGATTGAGCAGGGTGTAGTGCTTGCCGGCAATAAACCGGGTGGCCAGGGGCGCCGGAGCTGGCTGGGCCAGCCGAATTTCCTTATTGGCCTGGGGTTCGGGGGTAGCCTCGCCCTCTCCTGACTCCACAGCATCTTCGACGACTTCCGCGGTGGCCTTTTCAGTCTCCGCCGGTGCACTGGCTTGTTCTGCGGGAGCCTGCTGCTCGGTGGCGGCAGGCTGGGCAGTCGGTTGATCAGTGTCGTTCTTGGTGCAACCGGCGGCTAGCAGAAGCATTACGGAAACAGCAGGCAAAATAAATCGTTGCATAGGGAGTCCTTCTATCATTTTCAATAAACCTAATGTTGTGTCTTCGGCCTTATTCAGAGCGCAGTCCCTGGATGTAGCTGGCTACCGCGGCCATTTCTCTGTCGGTCATCCTGGCGGCCACACCACGCATCATCTGATTCATGGCGCTGTCGGTCTTGCGCGAGCCTTCGCGATACGCTTTGAGCTGTGCAACGGTGTACTCCGCATGCTGGCCGGCCAATGCCGGATAGGAAGCAGCAGGATTGCCTTTTCCGGCCGGGCCATGACAGGCGGCGCAGGCTGCGATATTGGCTTCAAGATTGCCGCCGCGATACAGGCGCTCACCGGCAGGGGCTAATTCGGGGTCAGCAGTGCCACCCTTGATTTCCTGGCTGCTGTAGTAAGCTGCCAAATCAGCGATATCCTGGTCAGACAAGGCCATTGCCTGGGGGCCCATCAAGGGATTCTGCCGGGCGTTGGACTTGAACGCCTTGAGCTGCCGTTCCAGGTAGCTGGCGTTTTGGCCAGCAAGGCTGGGCCACTGCGGGTTCATGCTGTTACCGTCGGGGCCGTGACAGGCGGCACAGGTAACAGACCGGGCCTTGCCAGCTTCGGCATTTCCTTCGGCGTGTGCCTGGGTAATAAGGCCGAGCCCAAGACAAATGCTGAGACAGACAGCGAGCTTCTTCATGGCGTTGTTGCTCCGTACGGTGATACTCTCGCAGGCGGTGGCGTGCCGAGCCTGCGCAAAAACACCAATTGTACACGACATAGCCTGTCTCCCTAATATCTGAAGCGAACGAACCTACCGTGTCTACTTATCCTCACACAGAATTTCTGACCAGCGCCAACCGCAGCGACCAGTTTTTGCCCGATGAGGGGCAGGAAGTGGCTTTTGCGGGACGGTCCAACGCGGGCAAATCCAGCGCCCTGAACGCGATTACCGGCCGTAAAGGCCTGGCGCGGACCAGCAAAACCCCGGGCCGTACTCAGTTGGTGAATTTTTTCGCCCTGGATCACGAGCGCAGGCTGGTGGATTTGCCGGGTTATGGCTATGCGAAGGTGCCGGAGGCCATTCGGCGCCACTGGCGCACGCTGATGGAGTCATATTTTGTCGGTCGGCGCTCGCTGGCAGGTCTGGTGCTGGTGATGGATTGTCGCCATCCGTTGACGGATTTCGACCGGCAGATGCTGGAATGGACCACCGCCAATGGTTGTATGGTTCACATTCTATTGACCAAGGCGGACAAGTTAAGCCGCGGGGCCGCGGCCGGAACTCTGCTCAAGGTGCGTAAACAGGTGGGTGAATCGGCAACGGTCCAGCTGTTCTCGGCCACCAAGAAGATGGGTCTGGAAGAGGCCAGGGCCGCGCTGGAAGCCTTTTTCGAGCCCCCGGACGCGACCTCGGAGAGCTAGTGGGCCTCGTCCCAGTTTTTGCCGCACGCGGCTTCGACTTTTAGGGGAACTTTCAGGCTGGCTGCGCCGCTCATGCGGTTGGTCAGCTCTTTCTGAACCTGGGCGGCAATCGGGTCCGCGACTTCCACTATCAGTTCATCGTGTACCTGCATGATCAGGCGGGCGTCCAGGGACGACTCTCCCAGCCAGTGATCCACCTGGATCATGGCCAGCTTGATGATGTCCGCGGCGGTGCCCTGCATGGGTGCGTTGATGGCGCTGCGTTCCGCATATTGACGGCGCTGGCCGTTCCTGGAATTGATCTCGGGCAGGTAAAGCCTTCGACCAAAGGCGGTTTCCACGTAGCCCTGGTCCTTGGCCAGTTGGCGAGTGTTATCCATGTAGGCCTTCACGCCCGGATAGCGCTCAAAATACAGATTCACATATTCCTGGGCTTCGCTCCTGCCGATATTCAACTGGCGGGCCAGCCCGAATGCCGACATGCCGTAAATCAGACCGAAATTGATCGCCTTGGCCGAACGTCGCTGGTCCTTGCTGACCTGGTCCAGGGGAACGTCGAATACTTCGGCGGCGGTGGCCTGATGAATGTCGCGATCCTCGGCGAAGGCCTTTAGCAGGCTGGGGTCCTCGGACAGGTGGGCCATGATGCGAAGCTCGATCTGGGAGTAATCGGCTGCGATCAGGCTGTGCCCCTCGGGGGCAATAAAGGCCTGGCGAATGCGTCGGCCCTCGGCGGTCCGGATGGGAATGTTCTGTAGATTTGGATCTGAGGAGGACAGCCTACCCGTGGCGGCCACCGCCTGGTGATAGGAGGTATGTACCCGTCCGGTTGTCCGATCCACCTGCCCCGGCAACTTGTCGGTGTAGGTGGATTTAAGCTTGGCCAGGCTGCGGTGTTCAAGGATCAGCCTGGGCAGCGGGTAGTCGCCCGCCAGTTCCTGCAGCACGTCTTCCGCGGTGGAGGGCTGCCCCTTGGGCGTCTTGCGAATCACTGGCAGTTCAAGGCGCTCGAACAGGATTTCCTGCAACTGCTTGGGAGAGGCCACGTTGAACGGGCCGCCGGCGGCTTCATGGCATTGCTGCTCCAGTTCCTGCATTCGCTGGGCGAGTTCTGTGCTCTGCCTGGCCAGCATGAAGGTGTCGATGAGTACCCCGGTGTGCTCCATGTGCTGCAGCACGTTTATCAGGGGAATCTCGATTTCCTGGTACATTTTCAGCAGGTCGGGGCTTTGCTTCAACTGCTCCCACATGGTCAGGTGCAGGCGCAGAGTGATGTCAGCGTCTTCCGCGGCATAGTGCCCGGCGGTTTCCAGCGGCACCTGGTTGAATGTCAGTTGCTTGGCGCCCTTGCCGGCGACATCCTCAAAGGACGTGGTGGTCACACCCAGGTACTTGCGGGCCGTGGAGTCCATGTCGTGGCGGGTAGCTGTGCTGTCCAGCACATAGGACTCCAGCATGGTGTCGTGCTGGATTCCTGCCAGCGCGATGTCGTAACGGGCCAGGATATGGGCGTCAAACTTGATGTGATGACCCACCTTGGGTGCGTCGGGATTTTCCAGCCAGGGCTTCAGTTCCGCCAGCACTGTGTTCCGGTCCAGTTGATCCGGAGCGCCGGGATAGTCGTGGGAAACGGGGATATAGGCGGCTTCGCCCGCCTTGACGCTGACCGAGATGCCCACAAGTTCCGCCTGCATGTAGTCCAGGCCGGTGGTTTCTGTGTCCACCGCCGCCAGCTCCGCCGCTTCGAGCTTATCTTTCCAGCGCCTCAGCTCATCCAGGCTGAGCACGGTCTGGTAGTCAGTGGACTGAGGCGGGGTGGCCAGGGTCTGGGTGGCAGCCCCGGGGCCGGACGCATCACCGCCGGGGAGCTGGCGCAGCAAGGTATTCATTTCCAGCTCGGTGTACCTGGCCCTGAGGGTGTCCAGGTCCTGCTCCGTCGGAACCAGTTCCTCCGGTTCCAGGTCCAGCGTCACATCGCAATCGATGGTTGCCAGCTTCCTGGACAGCTCCAGTTGCTCAAGATTTTCTCGCAGGCTCTCTCCCACCTTGCCGCCGATTTCATCGGCGTGGGCGATGATATTGTCCAGGGTGTCGTACTGGTTCAACCACTTGGCCGCGGTTTTCGGTCCCACCTTGGGTACCCCGGGAATATTGTCCGAGCTGTCGCCCACCAGGGCCAGGTAGTCCACGATTTGTTCCGGGAATACGTCGAACTTTTCTTTGACGCCGTCCCTGTCCATGGTTTTGTTGGTCATGGTGTTGACCAGGGTGACATGCTCGTCCACCAGTTGGGCCATGTCCTTGTCGCCGGTGGAAATCAGAGTTGGCTGGCCTTGTGCCGCGGCACGGCGCGCCAGGGTGCCTATAACATCGTCGGCCTCAACGCCCTGGACCCTGAGTAGTGGCAGGCCCATGGCTTGTACGACTTCCAGCAGGGGCTCCACCTGGCTACGCAGATCATCGGGCATGGGAGGGCGATTGGCCTTGTACTGATCAAACAATTCATCACGGAAGGTCTTGCCCCGCGCATCGAACACCACGGCCACCCGCTCCGGTTCATAGTCCTTGAGGAGCCGGTTGATCATGTTCAGCACGCCATGAATGGCGCCGGTGGGCTCACCCCGGGAATTGCTCAGCGGGGGCAGTGCATGGAAAGCTCGATACAGGTAGGAAGAGCCGTCAACCAGTACCAGGGGTTTGGATTTGCTCATGGTGTCTCTTTGGGTTCCGTCTGATCGGTCGCGGCGCCCTGGGTTGTTTCTTCAGGTGCCTTGGTCTCGGGGTCCGGCGGAAGGACCAGGGCGCCCTTGTTACCACAGCCTGTCAGTGCCAGTGCAATTAACAGGGTGGCGGCCAGTACGGAGGCTGGATTGTTGAGATGGGAATTACCTGCGCGGTTCATGATGATGCTCCGTTATCAGCCGTCAGTGCGTTCAAGTATGGCGAGAGTCAGGCGGGAAACGCAGACCAGCTTGTCACGTTCATCGACAATCCTGATTTCCCAGATATGGGTGGTGCGACCCATGTGCACGGGTCTGGCGGTGCCGGTGACAACGCCCTCGCGCACACTGCGAACGTGGTTCGCATTGATCTCCAGCCCCACGTTGTAATGGGTCTTGGGATCCAGGGTCAGATAACAGCCCAGGCTGCCCAGGGTTTCCGCCAGGGCCACCGAGGCGCCTCCATGCAGCAGTCCGTAGGGTTGCCGGGTACGTTCGTCCACGGGCATGCTGCCGCTCAGGTAATCCGGGCCTATGTCGGTAAATTTGATGCCCAGCGAGTGGGTCAGATCCCGTGGGGACGATGTCCTTTGGATCTCCTCCAGCGGTAGGTTTTTAAACCAGATGGTCATGGGCAGTTCTCTTTTCGGGTGTTTGGCTGTGGCATGTCGGGTTGTTCGTGGCAAGATCACGCATGATAGAACATGCACCGGTTTTTGGGTAAGTTCCGGGCGGGGACGCAAAGTTCCCTCATCCCAGGGGTTACGGGAGCGCGAGTAATGAGCATCAATGTCAGGCGATACAACGGAATTACCGTGATTGGTCTGGACAGGGCTGAACGGCGTAATGCGGTGGACGGGCCCACTGCGCGCGCCTTGGCGGAAGCCTTCAGGCAATTCGAGGCGGATCGCGACGCCAGGGTGGCGGTGCTCCACGGCGGGAAAAGTTTTTGCGCCGGGGCCGATTTTAAGAGCTCCCGGGAGGAAAACCCGGATCTTCTTCCCCATGAACGCTTATTGGATGTCTATGAGCCCTTCTTAAGGATCGGCGATCTAAAGGTGCCGACCATAGCGGCCCTGAACGGGCATGCCATTGGCGGCGGTTTTGGGCTTGCCCTCATTTGCGATATCCGGGTGGCCAATAAGGATGCCAAATACGGCGCCAATTTTGCCCGCCTGGGATTGCATTCCGGCATGGCCGTATCCTACATGCTGCCAAGGCTTGTGGGACTGCCAAAGGCCAATGAGCTTATGTTCACAGGCCGGTCGATAAATGGTGAGACTGCCGCACACATCGGGATTGCCAACTATG
>JBFFTZ010000053.1:0-11598 GCA_041571575.1 Gammaproteobacteria bacterium
GCTGGAAATCCTGCAGGACGGTTTCGGCTTCCTGCGTTCGGCAGAAGGCTCGTACCTGGCAGGACCGGATGACATTTATGTGTCCCCCAGCCAGATTCGCCGCTTCAACCTGCGCACCGGCGATACCGTCTCGGGCCTGATCCGTCCCCCGAAAGAAGGCGAGCGTTACTTCGCCCTGCTGAAGGTTGGCGAGATCAACATGGAGTCGCCCGAGGCAGCCCGTAACAAGGTGCTGTTCGAGAACCTCACGCCCCTGCACCCGAACCAGCGCCTGCGCCTGGAACGCGGCAATGGAAGCACCGAGGATCTGACCTCCCGCATCATCGACCTAGTATCACCCATCGGTCGTGGCCAGCGTGGCCTGATTGTCTCCCCGCCCAAGGCCGGTAAGACCATCCTGCTGCAGAACATCGCCTCGGCCATCACGGCGAACCATCCCGATGTCTACCTCATGGTGCTGCTCATCGACGAGCGTCCCGAGGAAGTCACCGAGATGTCCCGCACCGTGCGTGGTGAAGTCATCTCCTCGACCTTCGACGAGCCGGCCACCCGCCACGTGCAGGTTGCCGAGATGGTGATCGAGAAGGCCAAGCGCCTGGTCGAGCACAAGATCGACGTGGTGATCCTGCTGGATTCCATCACCCGACTGGCTCGGGCCTACAACACCGTGGTGCCCAGCTCAGGCAAGGTGCTCACCGGTGGTGTGGATGCCAACGCCCTGCAGCGTCCCAAGCGCTTCTTCGGTGCCGCACGTAACATCGAGGAAGGCGGCAGTCTTACCATCCTGGCAACCGCCCTGGTGGAAACCGGCTCCCGCATGGACGATGTGATCTACGAGGAATTCAAGGGCACGGGCAACATGGAAATCCAGATGGATCGCCGTATTGCCGAGAAGCGTGTATTCCCCGCCATCAACATCAACCGTTCCGGTACCCGTAAGGAAGAACTGCTGACCGAGCCCGCCGAGCTTCAGAAGATGTGGGTGCTGCGCAAGTTGCTGCATCCCATGGACGAGCTGGCCGCAGTGGAATTCCTGCTGGGCAAGATGAAGGACACCAAGACCAACGCCGACTTCTTCGATTCGATGAAGCGCTAAGGTCTAGAGACCTTCGAAAAGAGTATGAAAGCGGCGCCTTCGGGCGCCGTTTTTTTGTGCGGCCTCGATTGTCCCGCCGCGCTACATCAGGCTGGCGTCTTCGCGTAAGCGATCAATCAGTTCACGCTCAATGCCCTCTGCATCTGCCCAGATTTCAATTTCGTGCCAATTGATTGTCTGTCGTTTTGCAACCATCATCGCCTGAACACGAGCCTGGGGGTCGTTGCCATGGACAAACCAGGCGAGCCGGTCCATCACACACTGTGTTGGGGTGATGATTCGCAGCGATCCGAAAGTGGTGCTGAGGGTAATCGTCTCGGACGGCTCAATGTAGCGGTCGCCAAACGACAGCGGCCCGGGCGGGAACTCGAGAAAGAATTGTGATTCGCGATGATAGAAGTCTTTTCCCCGGGCTTCGAATCCAAGCTGTGCGACGACAGGCGCGATAACCTTGTTGCGTTCAAGGGTGATGAAATCCAGGTCGGTGCTCATGTACTCGTTATCTGAATACTGAGTCACCGCCCCTCCGCCCCCAAGCACCGCGTGAATACCGTTCTTCTCCAGTGCCTCGGACACGATCACGGCGATTTCCAACAACGGGCTTTGCGCTGTTATCTTGCTCATTCTTCGGCTCGGGCAAGGGCTTTTCCAGTGCGCCTGGGACGCTGACGAGCGCGGAAATACTTGTCCAGGATTTCCTTCGGTAACGCCTTCAACTCGGCCGCCAGAAACGTTCGCAGTCGTCCGACTGTAGGACTGCGTGGATTGAACTCAAATACCCGCGTGCGACCTACCGTGCGACTGATTAGAACCCCCGTCCCCTCAAGCCGGCGCAGCTGGTCTTGCACAATACTGATAGGCATATCATAGGTCCTGGCAATTTGGCTCGCGTATCCGGAGCCGTAATTTTCAAGAAACAGCAGGGCTGCGGCAGCCGTGCGGGTTCCGAATATTGCATCCAATGCAGGGATCATGGCCTGACTCCTTATCGCCGGTAATACCGGTAATAATACCGGGAATACCGGTAATAGCAAGTCAGTCGATTCGTCCAGTCGAATCTCACTTACCCGTGGCGTCTGCCCGGCAGTGATCATGGGTCCAGCGGGCTCTTCACACCCGCCGCGCCGCGCCGGATCACGTGGGTGTAGATCATGGTGGTGGACACGTCCTTGTGACCGAGCAGTTCCTGGATGGTTCGAATATCCGCCCCGGATTCCAGCAAGTGGGTCGCGAAACAATGTCGCAGTGTGTGGGTGCCCACTCGTCGTGTAATCCCCGCATCCTGTGCCGCACGCCGTATGGCCTTCTGGGTGGTGGTCGGCGAGACATGGTATCGCCTGACGGTCCCGCATTCCGGATCTGGCGACAGCCGGGCAGAGGGGAACACGTATTGCCAGGCCCACTCCCGGGCGGCCCGCTGGTATTTGCGTGACAGGGCATAGGGAAGCCACACCTCGCCATGGCCCCGCTGCACATCCCAGTGATGTAATTCGCGAACCCGTTCAAGCTGGCGCTGCAGCGGTTCAATTATCCTGTCCGGCAAGATAGTTGCCCGGTCCTTGTTGCCCTTGCCCGAACGCACGATTATTTGCTTGTAGTTGAAATCCAGGTCGCCGACCCGAAGCCGAAGGGCTTCAATCTGGCGCATGCCAGAGCCATAGATCAATTCGGCAATCAGTCGCTGAACACCACGCATTTGTGCGAACAAGAGCCTGACTTCTTCCCGGGAGAGCACAGTGGGTACATGGCGCTGACGCTTTGCGCGTATCACGTTTTCCATCCATGGAAGCTCCTGCCCCAGCACCTCCCGGTAGACAAACAACAGGGAAAAATCGGGGAAAAATCGGGGTCGAACCGAGGTTACGGGCAGCTTGCCAGGGACGAGTTAAAATCTCGGTCTGACCCCAGTTTTTCTCTGGCCGTTCTATACTAAGAAGTAGCTATTTGGTCTGTTCGGGTAGCACCTTGCGCTCTAACTACGCCATGCAGCGAACGGGTTTCGATAAAGTGCTGGGCCGCGGGCGAACAACGTCAGCGCTCGTTCAAGTGTCGCGCCGTCGCTGATGGCGGGCGTTAGGCGCTGCGGAACCACCGCCGCGGAATCCACAGGGACTTGCCATGAGTGAGCTCAATATGCACGTACCCGGGAAGAGCACTCTCGAGCCGCTCGTCGAGCCCGGGTGGCTGGAGGAGCATCTTGGTGATCCCGACCTACGCGTAGTGGACGCAACCGTACAGGTCAAGCTCTGGCCGTTTCCGCGCATCACGAGCGGTCGGCGCGGGTTCAAGCGGAGCCACATCCCAGGCGCGGCGTTTGCAGACCTCCTGGAAATCTCGGACCCAAACGCGCCTTCCCACACGTTCACGATGCCAAGCGCGGAGCGGTTCGCCGAGTACATGGGCCGCCTTGGCATCGGAGACGGCGTACGCGTCGTGCTCTACGACGGGCGGGAGAATATGTGGGCCGCACGGTTGTGGTGGATGCTCCGCACGTTCGGGTTCGACGACGCGGCGGTCCTCAACGGCGGCCTGACGGCCTGGCGGCTCGAGGACCGACCGATCACCTCGAAGCCGTGCGTATACCCGTCTGCTACGTTCACCCCGCACCTCCGACCGGAACTCATCGTCAGCAAAGAGGAGGTCCTGACTGCGATGGAGGACACGGACACGTGCATCGTGAGTGCGCTGGGCCGCCGCCAACATCGCGGTGAGCGCAACGAGTACGGGCGGCGTGGGCACATACCCGGTGCAAAAAACGTGACTGCATGGCAGATTCTGGACCGCAAGACCGCGCGCTATCGCCCGATGGAAGAGCTGCGAGAGCTGTTCCTCCCGATGCTGGAGGCCCAGCGGGTTATCACTTACTGCGGCGGTGGCGTTGCCGCGTCGAGTGATGCGTTTGTCCTGCACTTGCTCGGGCATCGGAACGTGGCAGTTTACGACGGAGGGCTCATCGAATGGTGTGCAGACCGCGACCTGCCCCTTGAGCTGGGGGAATGACACTCCGACGCACGCCGCCTGAAGAATCGGGGTCGAACCGCAATTACCAAATAATTGAGTCGAGTTTATTGGCGCGCCAAAAAATGAGGTCTGAACCCTATTTTCATTTTGGGGAATGCCATGTCAGTGAAGACGGTAAGTGAGAAGGAAGCTCAAAAGGTAACGGGTCGCCAGTGGGCGAGGCTGCTTGCGGTGTATCTCCTGGTCCCGTTGATTTTATTGATATGCGGTGGGGACGTCGGTTGGAGCCAGGCATGGCTCTATTCCCTGCTGTTCCTTGGCGCTGCAATCGGGGGGCGCATATGGGCGGAAAAGCGACATCCCGGATTGACCGCCGAACGACAAAATATTGAAAGTGTCCAGGATGCAAAAGCCTGGGACAAAGTGCTGGCTCCACTGATGGCGGGCAGTGTCGTGTTCCCACTGGTCATCGTGGCGGGGCTGGATCACCGCTATAACTGGTCCCCCGAATTTCCGCCATGGCTCATCGTGATTGGCTTCGTTTTAATCACGCTCGGATACGCTTTCGCGGCATGGGCATTGGCGGAGAACCGCTTTTTCTCCAGCGTGGTGCGTATTCAGACGGATCGGGGGCATTCGGTGTGTGACACCGGTCCGTACCGCCTTGTGAGGCATCCGGGTTATGCCGGAAGTATTCTTCCGCTGTTCGGTATCGTGCTTGCACTGGGTTCGGTTTGGACGCTGATTCCCGCGGCGGTGGCATTGGTCATCACGGTGATCAGAACCGTACTTGAAGACCAGGCTTTGCAGGAAGAGCTGCCGGGTTATAGGGACTATGCACGGCGGGTACGCTTTCGCTTGATTCCAGGGATATACTGAGGCTAAGAGGGGCTCGAACCGCAATTAACCATCGAATCCTGGATAGGAGCGGAGGCGTAGTTATTAAATTCACGCACCACGATAAATACTGGTTATGCCTGTGAATTGATCAAGGTTAAATATGGAATATATTGATTGGAGTGACTTTCAAAAAGTCGATATCCGTGTCGGAACAATTATTGAGGTCGAAGATTTCCCCGAAGCTCGCCGACCTGCTTATATCCTGATGGTAGATTTTGGGTCAGAACTTGGCGTGAAAAAATCTAGCGCACAAATTACTGACCTATACACAAAAGAGTCTCTGTTAGGAAAACAGGTGTTGGCGGTAGTAAACTTTCCACCAAAACAAATAGGTCCAATCATGTCGGAATGTCTGGTAACTGGGCTGCATTGTGCGGACGGTTCAGTAGTGCTTTCAGCAGTCGATATGGAGCTGCCTAATGGGGCTAGATTGGCATAACAAGCAACTGCAGCAGATCATATACGCTGCGCTTCAATTGCCCCCTGAGTTGAGCGTTAGGCATCAAGTTAAAAAATTATGAATATTTAAGGTGATTTACCAATGGCGCAATTATCCGAATACGAAGTAAATATAAAAATAAAACTTAGTGCGTTATGGGCGTCCGTGATGTCTTTGTATATTTATTGTGACTACTTCGAACTATACACGCCGAATAAATTACAAAGCATGATAGACGGCACGACTCGCTTCGGTGCGGGTGATCAAGGTGTATTGCTCGGTTTATCAGCAATAGTGCTGGTAACAAGTCTGATGATCTGCTTATCCATACTATTACCTCCAGTTATTAATAGAGTCTTAAATATTCTTGTCGGGTTAATAATGACCCTGATGCTAGGTTTTCTTGCCTATGTAGCCGGGTGGTATTTTTATAAGATGTATGCAGCAGTTGAAGCTCTTTTAACGTTGTTAATTGCCTGGCTCGCATGGAAATGGCCCAAAACGTCAAATGCATAACTGAGGCGTTTAAAAGAATTAGGGTCGAACCGCAATGTCCGATAATTCACATTGCCCCTGGCGGCTGTCCGCTATTCTCGGTAATTATTCTTCCTGTACAGGCTAAGAGAGTATGTGATGATTCCTGTTGTTCAATCCCTGCTTGCCGATCACCGGCCAGAGTGCGGCGAAACGGTCGATGAAATTGCGGCAGGCGCATCATTCCGGTTGGAGTACATCGCCTCCCATGGCAAGCCTAGCCCAAACGGCTTCTGGTATGACCAGGACAGGCCGGAGTGGGTGCTTCTCATGCAGGGCCATTCAGTGCTTGAATTCGAGGAAGGAAGTCTCGAGCTCAAAGCGGGAGATTCCCTGC
This sequence comes from Gammaproteobacteria bacterium, assembly GCA_041571575.1. Lineage (GTDB taxonomy): Bacteria > Pseudomonadota > Gammaproteobacteria > Steroidobacterales > BM003 > CAKZML01. The sequence goes on from JBFFTZ010000053.1 coordinate 6,268, forward strand.
TGATCCCCGCGGGAATGCGCCATCGGGTAGCCAGCGCCAGCGCCGATGCAACCTGGGTGGCGTTGCACTTTGATAAAGAGGATAAATAGGCTCGAAGCTCAATTATATGGACCATGTGCCATGGACTCCGTGATCCAACAAATCTGTTTCGACGAGCGCGTAGCGGCCCTGCTGGAGGACGGCGCCCTGCCGACAGACGATTTATCGCCGTCTTCAAACGTGGTCTTCTTCGGTTATTCATGTGACGACGAGCTGTGCGGCGTAGTTGGCCTGGAAGTCTATGGATCGTGCGCGCTGCTAAGATCCCTTGCGGTTGCGCCGGGGCATCGAAACGATGGCATTGGCGGCAAGTTGCTTGCCCGTGCTGAGGATGAGGCGGAAAAGCGCGGGGCAAGAGAAATTTACCTTCTCACCACGACCGCCGAAGCCTACTTTTCCCGGCGTGGTTACACCAGGGTGGAGCGGGCATCCGCGCCCACTGCGATTGCCGCCACACGCCAATTTTCAGACCTGTGTCCCTCATCGTCATCGTTCATGGTCAAGAAAAAGTAACCCGGGTTGAACAGCGGTTGTAATTAACCTGGCCTTGACGCCGTTTATTGATCTGTTGGACCTTGCGTTCCCACGGTAATACATCTGACCTAAGCGGCGTGGATCAACGCTGCCGCCCAGACGATGCCATCTCCGGCTTCACCTATCGCCAGTTGGCGTGTTCCGGAATTCTGCCTGTATGATGAGGTCCATGTTTTCAACTCGATTCTTAGGTCTCGCGCGACGGATGGCGGGCTATCTGGCGGCCGGCCTGGCGGGCTGCCTGCTGGTCGCTGTTATCGCACTGGTGATGGTGCTGAATGGCCGCCCCGATCTGTCGGTCTGGCACCTGGTGGAGCTGGACGAGGAGTTCACGGAAGACTCGGATATCGCCAGTTTCGAGCAATACCTTGCGTTGGAAGAACGCTTGTTCGCCCAGTTGGACGAGCAGGTTTATGCCCAGGTGCCGGTGGGCCCGGGTAACGCGATAAACCGATACAGCCGTGGAAGCCTGTCGGACCCGGATATTTGGCCGGTTAACTGGAACAGAAGCTTCATGTTGCCCCAGGAAGAGCCCACGGTCGGCGTGCTGCTGCTGCATGGCCTCTCTGACTCCCCTTATAGCTTGAAAGCCCTGGGAGAACGCCTACACGGGCAGGGCGCAATGGTGCTGGGCTTGCGCATACCCGGCCACGGCACGGCGCCGTCAGGACTGGTAGAAACAAGTTGGCAGGACATGGCGGCCGCGGTGCGACTGGCGACTCGCCACATGCGCGAGGCCATCGGTGACAAGCCCCTTTACCTGGTGGGTTACTCCAACGGTGGGGCGCTGTCTGTGGAGTATGCGCTTGCTTCCCTGAAGGACGCCTCCTTGCCCCGGGTCTCGGGAGTGATCTTGCTTTCTCCCGGGATCGGCATTTCAAGCGCCGCCGCCCTGGCCGTGTGGCAGGGACGTCTTGGGCACCTGCTGGGGTTTGAAAAACTGGCCTGGAACAGCATTCTTCCAGAGTACGACCCGTTCAAGTACACCTCGTTTACCGTCAATGCGGGTGACCTGGCCCACCGCATTACCCTGCATATCCAACGCCAGCTGGACAGTCTTCAAGGTGGCGATGAGTTGGCGGCGATGCCGCCGATCCTGGCCTTTCAATCCAGCGTCGATGCCACGGTGACCGCCTCGGCACTGGTGAATAATCTCTTTGATCGACTGCCCCCGGCGAATCATGAACTGGTGTTGTTTGATATCAATCGCAGGGTGGAGATTGGCGCCTTGTTGAAGCAGGACCCCCGGGATGTATTCGAGCCTCTTTTGAACGATAAAGATCGCAACCTGGATCTTACCGTGGTGACAAATGAGGATGGCAGCGCCGAGCGCGCTGTCGCCCGAACCACATTGCGCGGTGAGAATGTTCCATCTCATTCCGTCCACGTGGGTGAGTGGCCGGGCGGGGTGTATTCGCTGTCTCACATCGCGCTGCCATTTTCCCCGGAGGACTCCCTGTACGGTGGTCCGGATGCGACCAGTAGCCCGGGAATCCAGTTAGGGAACCTGGCCCTGCGAGGTGAGCGCGGTGTATTGATGGTATCGGGTACCGATGTCCTGAGGCTGCACTGGAATCCCTTCTACGATTATGTGGAAGGGCGTGTCTTGCGCTTCACGGGGCTGGAAAATTAATTGGGGCGAACGGAAGTTTCAACCGGTCCGGAACTCGCGCTGGTTTAGTGAACTGTAGCTTGAACGAGTAAGGAGACGCTGTGAATCGTCAGAATAAACCCGGTCGGCACCCTGGGCCTTACCGCTACCTGCTTGGATTGTCTGCGACCGTGTGGGCCCTGGCGGCCTGGGCGACACCCGCAGTCCTGCCCGATCCGCTGGCGGCGGGGTGGAACGGCAAGCCTGTGTGTGAACGATTGCACGAAGATGACCGCCAGCGTATTTTGCGCTGCACATTTGCGCCGGGGGTGGGCCACGAGCGCCATTTCCATCATGCCCATTTTGGTTATACCGTCGCGGGAGGCCGGATGCGTATTGAAGACGAGAACGGTGTGCGGGAGGTAGATGTGAAAACCGGTTCCAGCTTTGCCAGCGAGGGCGTCTCCTGGCACGAGGTGTTGAATGTCGGCGATACGACCGCGGTATTTCTGATTGTGGAGCCAAAATAACCGCGATTGCACTGCCGGCAATTTTTAAGAGGAGTAGGTGATGCATACCGGTTCATGTCTTTGTGGGGCTGTCACGTTCGAAGTGGACGCCGAGCTTCCTGCGCCCGATGCCTGTCATTGCACTCAATGTCGCAGGCAATCCGGCCATTATTTCGTGTCCACCGACGTTCCCAAAGACTCCCTGGCAATTCACGGCGGTGAGCACCTCACCTGGTATCGTTCTTCTGAAAAGGTGCAACGGGGATTTTGCTCCCGCTGTGGTTCCTCGCTGTTTTTCGAGCCGTTTAAAAAAGACTGGATAGGCATAGCCATGGGTGCGTTTGATCAGCCCACCGGCACGAAATTGGGTATTCATATCTTCGTGGCGGAGAAGGGCGACTATTACGACATTACCGACGGTCTGCCCCAGAACCCGCATTGATGCCGGGTTCGTTGTGGCGACTTTTCTTGTCTGACACCCGATGGTCGCGGATCATCGGGGCAACATGGACTGATTGGGAGTGCACTGTGAGCAGGTATGGAGATTTCGTGGTTGTGCTGCTTGGGTTGGTTGCCTGCCTCTTTGCGGCAGGTTGCAGCGCCACGGCACTTGATAAAGCGACGGAGACGAAGCTTGACGTGGTTTGCCAGGATCCAAGGCCCCAGATGTGCACCATGGATTACCGGCCGGTATGCGGCTTGCGAGATACGGGTATTCGCTGTGTGACCACCCCATGCCCGTCTACCGAGTGGAAGACCTATTCCAACGGATGCGCGGCCTGCAGCGATGCCCAGGTTTTCGGCTATGTGAGCGGTGAATGCGGCGGCGGTGAAACTGCTTCCCGCGATATAGACGACCAGGTCTGGGCCGTGATCAGCCGGACAGTGGAGGAAGACGACATTCAGGGCATGGCCGCGGTGTACCACCCGGACGCAGTGCTGGTGTCGGAGAAGGGGACGGTTCCAATCGCTGACCAGCTAGGCAAGTGGGGCCGGGACATGGAAGCGCAGAAGCTGGCTGGAACACGCGCCAGTGTGCAATTCACATTCGATCTTCGCCAGGACGGCCTGGCAACTGCGTTCCAGACCGGAGTCTTCAGATACGCGACCCAGACCCAATCGGAGCCGGAACAAGTGGTTTACGTAAGATTTGAAAGCCTGCTGATGAAGAAGGACGGGAAGTGGCTGGTGGTGATGGAGCGGCAGCTAGGGCTCGTTGACGAGGCAGATTGGACGGCACGGTAGTTAAAACTTTGTTACGGTTTGACCGGGCATCTGAGAAGCAGTTCTTGATTGGAGATCGGCATGAGCGGCACAGCAATTGGTGGAGCACTGGTAGTGTTTATCGTCGTCGTGATTGCCGTGGTTTCCTCCGTGCACAGCAAAAAGAAAAGGGCTGTGTCTTCTGAAGACGCTGATTGATTAGGCCGGCGAGCGATAGCGAGAATCCCAGGCACGGGAACAGAAGATAAGTGAGTCGAACCGGATTTACTGACCGCAGAATTTCGGTCCGACTCCACGTCTCGAATTTAGGCCTCGTCCTGAAAAATTTCTTCTATGGTGAGTTCGAACAGCCGGGCTGCCTTGAACGCCAAGGGCAAACTGGGATCGAACTTGCCCGTTTCGATTGCATTGATTGTTTGCCGCGAGACTTCCAGCGCATTGGCGAGTTGGGCCTGGGTCCAGTCGCGTTCGGCACGCAGTACCTTGAGGCGATTTTTCATTTGTACCGCCTGTTTCCGAGGATGATCCAGAAAACATAGGTAAGTGCAATCAGTATTATCAGGTGTGAGATTTCCGCCTTCACGGGAAGGAAGTGTGTGCTTGCCATCAGTGAATAACTAATCCCAAAGACCAGGCCCACGCCCAGGGACAGCGCCATGGCTTCAAGGGTGATCTTTTTCTGCAATTCATCCAGCCCGTCCAGGTGCCGCTTGTTGGCGACTATCATGCCAATACCAATCGCCAGGTTTATGAAGATAGTCAGTCCCGTGACCAGGGTGTTGTCGTCCCACACGAATTTGTTCCCGAATTTGGCAAACGCCAGGGTCAGTGTCCAGGCAACGGTCCAGAATGCGAGGCGGCGGGTGTTGCTGAAAACGCGAGCGTTCCAGTCGTTCGTCTTGGTTGCTAGATCGTTCATAAGTAGCGTTTCCTTGTCCTTGTGTAAAGTGAACTTGACCAAACGATAGCTTCGTTGAATTGATATGTCAAGTTTAGTTGACAATAAGGAAAGTACTATCGACAAGGTATAGAGCCATGGCCGCGTTTTAGCTCCCGGCGCCTGCTCTATCAACCGGGGCATGGCGGGGTAGTTCCGGTCTGCGGATTACAGACTTTTCCTGCCGAATTTCGTACTCTGAAACACAGCCGACTGGCGGAAGATAACCAGCCGGACACACTTTTTGAATGCAGGAGCAGATCATGGCGGGTGGTTGGGCCCACGACGGGGCCGTACAGGAACAGATAGACGCGAGCGTGGAGGACGGGGTTCGGCGTGCCCGCAGCAAACTGCCCCAGGGCGAGAGCCTGGCTCGCTGTGAAGATTGCGATGAGAAGATCCCGGAGGCACGGCGGGTTGCCATTCCCGGCGTGCGCCGCTGTGTTAACTGCCAGGAATCCCATGACAGCGCCGAGCGTGCCAGTAGCGGCTACAAC
>JBFFTZ010000054.1:0-11371 GCA_041571575.1 Gammaproteobacteria bacterium
CCAGTACGAAGGCAAGAAGTACTCAGGTGCTGATAACTTCGAAAGCGTTGCCGTGGATAGCTACAACGTGTTTAACCTGCGTGTAGGCTACGATTCAGGCAAGGCCTGGACTGCTACCGCTTACATCGAGAATGTGGCCGACGAGCTGTTCTACGAGCGCGGCTGGGAAAATGCCGATCGTGACAACACCTATGGCTACGGCCTGGTAAACACCCTGGTATGGCCCTCACGCGGTCGTGTGTTTGGCGTGAATTTCGATTACAGCTTCTAATCTGAAGTCGACCTGAAGAAATCAAGGCCGGGCCGAGAAATCGACCCGGCCCTTTTCTTTTCTGCTGGCTGGGAAATCCGCCCGCCGTTATTGCCCTTATTTGGCTCCCGTCCCATACAGTGCGGCGGCTTTGCCCAGCAAGTCCGCCACCTGTAGACGCAGCGCCTGGGGACCCAACACTTCCACATCCGGCCCGTACTTCATAATGTCCATGGACAACTCGCGAGCATCACTGTACGGCACCTTCAAGACGAAGTAACCGTCCAGTTCAACATCGCCCTCCTGGTTCGGATGCCATTGTTCACGTGACACCCACCTGGCCCGCTTGGGATTAAAACGCAGCACAGCTGTTTGGGTTTCAGCGCCAGAGAATATCCCGAAGCCCGCTCCCAGGACCTGGTCCAGGGTCTCATCCTTGATATCGCTGGCTGGCTTGTTCAACACCATGGCTGACTCGATCGCGTCCACCGAAAACGTTCTCAGGGACTTTCTAAGGTGGCACCAGCAATCCAGGTACCAGTTATCCCGGTAATGCACCATCCGCTGGGGAGACACATCCCGCTCCAGGGTCTCGCCTGCCTGGCGCCTGTGGTGGGCAATCCGAAGCCGGCGACGTGACAACAATGCCGTGGCGCAGGTCTGGAAATGTTTTGGCTCAACCGGGCGGGCACCCTGACTGAGAACACGGATATGCCTGGCGAGGTCGTCCGGCGACCGATCTCCCTCGGCAAGAATCTGTCGAATTCTGTTCCGCAGCGGCTTGACCTGTGCGCCCAGGAGTCCGGGCTGAAGCGTCTCCAGCAAGGTCTCCATGGTCAGGAGTGCATAAATCTCCTCGGAGCTGAACCACAGCCCCGGCAACTGGAAAGTTGCATGAGCCGGATCACTCTCATCCAGCCGGTATCCGCCCTTTTCCCTGTCCCAGATCAAGGGCATGGACATGCGATCCCTCAGGTATTCCAGGTCGCGTTTGAACGTGGCAGGAGAAATCTCCATATCCTCAAGAAACACCTCACGGGGCACAACCCGTCGTTGTGAGAGCAGTTTCTGGATGCGATAAAAGCGCTCGGTTCGATTCATGAGTTCTCCGTTCCCGCTGCGTCTCCCCGCGAGGCCCGGGCCCGCGGTCTATACTCCACGCCTCTGGCGTTGAGTCTCACTCTCCGGATTTTTGCGTCCCGGTGCAATCAGGCGTGGTGTTATCCGGGTCTTTGTCCATGGGCGGCTTGCCATACTCGGCTCTCAGGGCGTCCAGTTCCTGGGCACTGAGTCGCCTGACCGTGCCTATTCGACAGGACCTGTCGGTACCCATGTCGCGAATCAGCAATCTCTCGGTTGCCCGACCACAGATACTTCCCTGGGTGTTAAAGGCGATGGCGTTAGTGGTCTTCAAGCCCTGGCAAAAACCCACCACTTCAACCTTGTAGGGGCAACGCTGGCTGGGCGACCAGATAATCAACACGTTGTCGCTCAGGGCCTCAAAATTCCTGACGCTTCGGGCAAAAAAGCAATTACCCCCCGCGGACCAGGCCTTATCGCTGCTCTGTGCACCGCTATCCGTGGTTGAGGCACAACCGGTCATGGCCACGCTGAACAGGCCCGCCAACAGTAGGGCAGCCATTCGTTCTGCAGTTCTCATTACACAGTCCTCCGCTTCAAGAAATCCTTTCCAATTCCCGGAATTCTTCGGCGCGCTTTAGTTCCTCTTCAATATGGCGGCTTTGAGTGGTCGCCGCGTAACGTGGCGGACGTTCCTCGCTGGCAAATCCTGGCAGGGGAACCACCTCGCAATCACCATCAAGCGCATTAAACAGGATAATGGAATAACGCTGCCAGGGGGTAATTCCCACTCGATGCCCGGTGGCCGGGAACTCGCCGTTGGTCAGCCGTTCCATCATGTCCCCAAGAATAACGGTGAACTGCCCCACGTTCGCAGGCGCATCCCTCCATCTGCCATTGATGTCAGTCAATTCCAGTCCTGGCGCGGTCTGGTACATCAAGGTAAAGCATTCAAAGTCGGTGTGGGCGGCAATCCCCACATTGGAGCGGTTCGAGGGCACAGCGGAGCCCGGGTAGTTAAGAAACCGCATGGTGCTGGGTGCATTACGAGTCGCCCTGTTGCGGAAAAACCCGCGCGTCAGGCCCATGGCCTCGGCCAGGGCCTCAAACAAGGTCTCGCCTAGTTCCCGTGCGGCGAGGTAGTAGGTCTCGGCGACGGCTCTAAATCCTGGCAGTGCCGGCCAGAGGTTTGGGTGGATGCCCAGGCTTGCAGCAACATCCTCATCGCCAATCCAACTCATGGGCGGACTCATGTCAAAGGACTCAAGGTGTGCCACGGTGGCCGGCTGATAGGCCGGTTCTTCAAACATCGGCCCCCAACCGGTCCCGCCGGCAGACAGGCTGTTCAGTGCACACCGCTTGGCGGGATCACTATCGTCAAGACTGAAAAAGCGATGCATCTGCTCCAGCGTAGCGCCGATCAAATCGTCTGAAATGCAGGTGTTGTGTACGTAGAAAAATCCGGTCTCGCGGCAGGCCTTGCGAATCTTCGCGATCACCCCGGCACGACTTTCCTCGCCAAGCTCAGCCCCCGGGATTCCGAACAGGGGCCCGACATCAATCAGATGCAGGCGCTGCTCGTCCAGGCGCACTGACGGTGCGGCGGCATCCAACTCCAGGGTACTGGGCATAGGGCCTCTCTATGAGCCTGTTTCAAAGTTCCGGTGATTCATACACTACGCGACCATTGAACACCGTCATCAAGACCTGGGTGGCGGCAATATGATCCGCCTGTTCCTGTTCGATCAGTTCCACCAGATTTTGATCCAGCACCACCAGGTCAGCCAGCTTGCCGACCTCTATGGAACCGACCTTGTCCGACTGTTTCAACATGCGCGCCGCGTTGATCGTGAACGCATCGATTGCCTGTTCAATACTCAACTGCTCCGAGGCGTTATAGGCCATCCCGTCTGCCGAGCGGGTAACCGCCTGCTGCAGGTTCACAAAAGGCCTGGGCTCGCGGGTATCAACCGGGGCATCGCTACCTGCCACAACAAATCCTCCGCCAGCAAGCACGCTCCTGGCCGGATACACGTTTTGCATGTAATACAGATCCGGGTCATACATATCGCTGACCGAACCGACCTGCTCAAGGAAAGGAATGACTGACATGTCGTACACCGGGTCAGGCAAGACCCAGGCGAAAGTCATGGCCATATAGATACCCAGGTCACCCAGGCGCTTCTGGTCATCCGGATGCACCAGCTGTGCATGAGCAATGCTCTGGGTAAGCCCCGCTCGATCAACCGCTTCCTTGTTCTCGGCAAATGCATCAAGAGCGACCCTGACTGCCCGGTCGCCGATGGCATGTGCATGGACGCTGAAACCCGCCTCGGTCATCTGTCTTACGAAGCTGTGAATAAACGCCTCGCTGTGTTCCAGCACGCCATTGTTGGTCCGACACTGGCTGGGGAAAAACCCGTGTTCCAGGTTGAAGGAACTGGAGGCTGCGTGACCGCGATATTTATCCGAGCTACGAACGGAACGACACAGTTCGCTATTGGTATCCACATAGCCCAGCAAATCCAGTCGCTGGTTTTTGGCATCCACCCTGAACCGGGGTTGCTTGTAGTCACTGAGCACCGCGGCATTGGGCAGGGTCGGTGGTGTTGCCAGGGGATCTCCCTCGATAACTCCATCAACGAACAGTTTCACTGTCTGCAGCGTGATGAGCTCGTCACCCGAATATTTCTCCCTGGCCCGGGAGAACTTCTCTACGTAGCCCGGGATGCGCGCGAGGCCCGCTTCGCTTTGCGAATCCTCCGGTCGCTCGAACAAGGCGGCACTGAGTCGGAAGGTCATTTTCCCGCTGCGCTCCAGATCGGCAAACGCAGCCAGCGAATCGGGTTTCAGCGCGGCGTCCTGCACCGAGGTGATTCCATTGGCAGCAAGTTTCTCGGCGACTTTCACCATGAACGACCTGGGTACGCTGTCGCCGGCGCCCAGCATCACATCGAATACCGAGGGGGGATGCATCAGTTCCCTGGCGCCCTCGTTGATTCCGCCGGTAGGCTCACCCTGTGCATCCACCGCCACCAACTGGGCGTAGTCCGCGAACGCCTCTTCCAGGGTGCCGGCATTCAGTCCTGTCTGCTTGCCCGAAGAATCGGTAGCGAGGGACAAGGCCAACGAATTTACCGCGCCATGGTGGCCATCATTTCCGTAGAGAATAATCGGATGTTCACCGGATACCGCGTCCAGCGCGGCGCGCAACGTCGGGTAGGTCTCACTAGGCTGATTACCCTTCGTGAAATTCCACTGGGGTACCGCCATCCACTGGCCTTCCGGCAGAGGAAAACGATCAAGACAGTCTTGCAGGAAAGGCACCATCTCATCCAGGGTCATGGCCTGGCTGCGAATGTCACAAATGTCGGGCTGAACAATTCCCAGTGTATGGATGTGGGCATCGTGCAGGCCGGGCATCACCATCCGGCCCTGCAAATCGTAAACCCTGGTTCCATCACCAATAAATCTTGAAATTGCATCATCACTGCCAACGGCAATGATGCGCTTATCCTTGACCGCCAGGGCCTGGGCAACCTGCCTTGCTCCATCCACCGTGTATACGTATCCGTTATTCAAGACCAGGTCGGCAACTTGCGCGCTATCCTGGGGCGCCTTCTGGCACCCTGCCAGCAGGAAAACCAGGAGAAGGCTCAATAGACGATATCTATTCATTGCTGTTTCCATGTAACAAGAATACGGCGGCCCCCGTCAAAACCCGGTCCACCCGTGTGGATCTTCGGGACAAAACGGCAAACGCGTGTCGAACCCGGAACACTAGCGATACGGCACTTCCGGCAAGTAGGCCGGCTTTTCCGCCCCATGACTTCGGATCTCGTAAGCGTACCCCAGGGCAAGTATTTTCCCATCCTCAAATCGGCCTCCGATAAAGGACAAACCCACCGGCAGACCGCTGATCATGCCCATGGGTACTGTCAGGTGGGGATACCCGGCCACCGCCGGTGCTCCACCCGGGCCACCATTACCCGTGTCCCCATTTACCGGATCGATAATCCACGAGGGATCCCAGGTTGGCGCGATCAATGCATCCAGTTGATGCTCAGCCATGACGGCGTCGATCCCCTCGGGACCCGCCAGCCGCTGGGAACGTTCCCGCGCCGCAAGGTAGTCGGCATCATCAAGTCCCGCCTGCTCCTGGGCCAGGATGAAAATCTCCTGTCCAAACCTTGGCATGACCGACTCGGCATTTGCCTGGTTAAATGCAATCAATTCCTCCAGGCTACGCACCTGGCCCGGGTGCTGGTGAGATTCCAGGTAAGCATTCAGGCCAGCCTTGAACTCAACCAGCAAGACCAGGTACTCGTCATCACCCAGGTCATTTTCATTGGGAAGTTCCACCTCGACGATGATGGCACCGGCCGCCTCCAGCACCTGCCTCGCCCGGGCGAATGTTTTCTCCATCTCAGGACTGCTCACGTATCCGGAGATGACCCCCAGGCGTTTGCCTTCCAGGGCCTTAACAGACAACTGGCCCGGGAAATCAAAATCAAAGTCCGCTGGTATGGCCCGGGTCGCAGAGTCAGTTTCGTCCCTTCCCGCCATCACCGACATCAGCACGGCGGCATCGCGGACGCTGCGAGTCATTGGACCGGCGGTATCCTGGCTGGCAGAAATCGGGACAATGCCGCTGCGACTGACCAGTCCGACAGTGGGCTTAAACCCGACAATGCCGTTGACCGCGGCCGGACAGGTCACCGAGCCATCAGTTTCCGTACCCAGCGCGGCACTTGCCAGGCCCGCTGCCACGGCGGCGCCGGAGCCCGAACTGGATCCGCATGCCGAGCGGTTGAGCACGTGGGGGTTTACCGTCTGCCCTCCCACCGAACTCCAGCCACTGATGGACCGGGTGGAACGAAAGTTCGCCCACTCACTCAGATTAGTCTTACCCAGCATTACCGCACCGGCCTTGCGCAGGCGGGACAGGACAGGAGCGTCCTTGCCTACCAGGTTATACGCCAGCGCCCGGGACCCGGCGGTGGTTGGCAGCCCCCCCGCCATATCAATGTTGTCTTTTACTACCAAGACAGCGCCCCTTAAGGCCAACGGGTCTTTGGCCGCATCCACTTTGCGCGCCTGATCCATGGCATCCGGTGCGATGGCGAGCATAGCGTTGATCCTCGGGCCCGCCCGATCAATTGCCTTGATGCGATCCAGGTAGGCGGAGGTCAACTCTTCAACGCTGAGCTGCCCGGCAGCCACCGCCTGCTGCTGAAAGCCCATGGTCCCGAACAAGATATCCTCGGGAAGGGTGTAATGGGCGAGCGCAAGTGACGTGGGCAGGCAGATCAGTGCCAAACCAAGTTTCTCAAAAACTCTCATAACCCCTCACCTTGCCGAATCCTCGACGCCTCACACCCGGACAGGACCCGACTTATTTATCGCCGGGAACCCAATCGCTATCAGTAATACTCATCATGGTTATCTCGCCATACACGCCGACCAGGTCCTTGATCTTCTGACTGTCGCCGATAAACACGAACACCATTTCTTCGCGCGGGGGATAAATTCGGGCAATAACCTGGTTAGCTTTTTCAGAGGTCACGGCATCCATTTCACTGGAGTAGTCATTCACTTTGCTGTCGGGCAGGCCATAAAACTTCAGAGTCAGGATCTGCCCCGCCAGGTCACTGGCGGTCTCAAATCCCATGGGGTAAGTCCCCTGGCGATAGGTTTTGCCGGATTGCAGGGAGGCGGCGTCAAATCCGGCCTCACGTACCTTCCTCAGCTGCTCCAGGGCCAGGTCTACCGCCTCTATGGTGGTCTCCGTGGCGGTATAGGAGGCGATCGAAACACTACCCGGCTGGCTACGCATGGCAAGGTTGGAGCGAGCCCCATAGGTCAGACCCGACTCGATCCGCAGGGCCGTGTTAAGCATGGAGGTAAACCGTCCACCAAACAGGGTATTCACCAACTCGATTGCCACGGCATCAGGGTCACTTCGGCTAACGCCAACATTGCCTATCCAGAAATACGTCTGGGTCGCACCGGGCTTGTCCACCAGTAACACCCTGCCCCCGGGAACCCGGGGAGCAGCTTCCAGGGGAGCAATTGCAGTGCCCGCGGCCTTCCAGCCTCCCAGGGCCTTTTCGATGCGCTTGCGCATGGCCTTGGCCTTGAAATCACCCGCGACAACCAGCAGCAATCGGTCCGCAACCAGGTTACTGGCCGAATAATTCTTCGCGTCCTCATAACTCACCCGCGCCAGGCTGGCTTCACTCCCGGTGGAGGATCTTGCGTAGGGATGTTCCCCAAATACGAAAGCCTCTGCATAGGTACCGATCAATCCCCTGGCATCTGCATCCTTCATCGCAGCGATGCCCTGGATGGCCCGGGTCTTGATCTTCTGAAACTCGGCTTCATCCATTCGCGGCCTGAGCAAGACATCCGCCAACAAGCTGATCATCAGGTCTGAATCCCGGGACATGAACTCGCCGTTCAAGCCAATATATTCACTGTTGGCCGACACATTGAATCTTCCGCCCACCGCGGCTACTGCCTCGGCGAACTGGACCGCATCACGCTCCCCTGCCCCCTTTTGCAGCAGTTCGGCTAGCAAAGAGGCCACGCCATTCTTGTCGGCAGGTTCACTGACCAGGCCACCTCGCACGGCCGCACTGAACGACACCAGTGGAACATCACTTTTTTCCAGCAATATCAGGGTAATTCCGTTATCGAGTTCGACCTGCTGGTAATCAGGCAAGCGAATACTGTCGCCTGCCAGGGCACTGGCGGAGACCAGGAATACCAGGACGATGGCGGCAATGCTGTTTTGCCAGTTTGCATAGCGCTTCATTCGCCTGTCTCCTGCTCGTTGGCCGTGGGAATCAATACGCCCACCGTGCTGTTGGACCGGGTAAATACCGTGGAGGAAATCGTCTTGATGTCTTCAAGGCTAACCCCGGCAAGCTGCTCTGGCACATCCAGCATCTTGTTAAAATCTCCGTAAAACACCTCATAGGTGCCCAGCAGATCGGCCTTGCCATCGATGGTGGCCAGCTTGCGCCAGAAATTGGCCATTTGAATATTGCGTGCTTTTTCAAGCTCACTGGCCTGTACCGCTTCGCTGGCAACCTTACCCAACTCCTCGAACAGCACGTCCTCGGCCCGCTGGGTATCGCCCCCCGGTGGCAGCATCACGAAAAACCACGCCAGGCCAGGGTCAAATCCTTCATCCTTGAATGAGAAAACGCCAACTGCCAACTGTTCCTGCTCCACCAGGCGCTGGTGGAGACGGGATGATGTGCCCTCCCCCAGAACATCCATCGCAAGCGACAGCGCAGGCGTGTCCGGGTGATTGGCCTGGGGAATATGGAAAGCAACGGCCAGTACCGGAGCCTGGGCCGCGTCGTTCATGACCAGCCGTCGCTGGCCCACCTGCTTGGGCTCCACCGTGCGCACCGGTTCCGGCGCCGGCTGAGCAGAAATGGGACCGAAATATTTCTCGGCCAGCTCAAAGACCTGCTTGGGCTCTACGGCGCCAACAATAACCAACGTCGTGTTATTCGGGGCGTAGTAGGTCTGGAAGTACTGCTGCAGGTCTTCCATCTTCCAGTTCTCGATATCCGAGGGCCAGCCTATGACCGGGAACTGGTAGGGATGAGCGATAAACGCCGTGGCATTTACCTGTTCATGCAACTTTCGGAAGCTCTGGTTATCCACCGAGGAACGTCGCTCCGAGTACACCACGCCCCGCTCGCTATTCACCACCTCCTCAACAAAGGCCAAGTTTTGAAAGCGATCGCTCTCCAGGTCGAAGTTCAATTCCAGCGCCGAGCGTGGAACCCAGTCGGTATACACCGTCACATCACTGGAGGTGTACGCATTGTTAGCACCACCGTTTGCTTCCATGATGCGATCGAATTCCCCGGGCTTCCGCTTACTGGTGCCGTTAAACATCATGTGTTCAAAAAAGTGAGACAGACCCGTGATTCCCGGGTACTCATTTCGAGCGCCTGCCCGCACCCAGTGGTACCAGGCAAGATTCGGAATATCCTGGTCGGGCCAGACGATAACTTTCAGTCCGTTTTCCAGCGTTCGACTTTCGATATTTTCTGATCCGGCAAGCGAATCGGTCGCGTTTGCTGAGGCAGCGAACAGCAGCAAGAACAGCCAAGGTAAGAAGCGATCCATGTATCCCCCGGGGTGGTTGTTTTGTCTTTCCCCAAGAGTAGCACTGATGCCTCGGACCGGGACAGTCACCGCCGGCCTTGAATCACTCCACCGGGCAGGCGGGTGCGCAATATCCCTCCAATTGTCGTTCCTGGCATTCCAGGACCTGCTCTGGCGGCTGGCAACGACTGGCCGCATAACTTTGAATCGCCTCGACTCGCGGGCCACACAGGCCAATGACGGCAATGCCGGCAAGACTGACTATTACTGTTTCGATCATGTCCATTGAGAACCTCCATTTCCAGTGTTGCCTCCAACACTACGTCCCACGGAGGCTCACAGGCTGAGCCACTTCCAGAGTAGGGGGAACCAATGCTTACTTACGGCGAACCCGCTTTGGCCAGGCCAGGTCCTTGAACCCCGAGACCAGGTCAGGATCCGTGTCGTGGACGGTCTTGATGTCCGAGACCGTATAAATGGCATCGGGATCCGCCTCGTGAATCAACTTCACCAGTTCCGGAACCTTGCGCCGTCTGGCCACAACCAGGACAACTTCCACCGGATGGCCTCCGGCACCACTGCCAGTGAGCCTGACCGGGCGATACCCGTTATCACGCAGGGTTCCCGCCAGCAGGTTTTCACTGTTGCGGGAAATCGCTCGAACCAGTTCTGTCCCGATTGCCGCCCGGGACTCCAGCCAGATCCCCACCCAGTTGCCCGCTGCGAATCCGCCGGCATAAGCTGCTACCAGGTACCACTGGTCAAGGTTCGAAATCACCCCACCCACGGCGAGTATCCAGACTATGCTCTCGATAAACCCCACCGCGGTAGCCACCATGCGGTGGCCCCGTATCACCATAATAAAACGGAAGGTACCCAGCGAGACATCCACAACACGAGCAAAAAAGATGATCGGGATGAGCCAGTAAGGATTGAGATCTGCCAGGGACATAACTACCCGCCTGTAGCCGCGTTGCGAGAATTCGCAACGACTGATAGTGGAATTCTACTGTAATACCCGAGATTGTATCGAGCTTCGACGGTTGCATATGAAAAGATCGAAGCGCAACATCGCGTTTACTCCAATTATCGACTATGGCGCTACATACGCTCACCAGATAACAGCTATGCAACTTGTAATCATCGCTGCAACACTCGGCGTCTTGCTGGTCATTTTTGCCGCATCACTGGCTCCGCCTCTGCTGATAGCACTGTGGTACCAGGACGGTCTCGCCAACGAGTTCCTGCTGATCCAGGCGGTCTGCGCCGTGATTGGAATCATCCTCTGGCTGTTCAGCGGAAAAGGTGAACACCACATGCGTAACCGCGATGGTTTTGCCATCGCCACACTCATGTGGGTGGTGGTCAGCCTGCTGGGGTCCCTGCCATTTATTGTCTGCCTGGATATGAGCCTGGCCAATTCGGTATTTGAATCTACCTCGGCCTTCACCACTACCGGCGCTACAACCATTGTCGGCCTTGACGCGCTGCCTATGTCTATTCTGTTTTATCGCGCCGAGCTACAGTGGCTGGGTGGTATCGGGGTAATCATTTCTGCCATTGCCCTGCTGCCCATGCTGGGCGTGGGTGGAACTCAACTACTCAAGGCCGAGACTCCCGGACCGGTCAAGGAAAACCAACTCACTCCCCGGATTCGCCGCACTGCCCAGGTGGTCTGGACCCTGTACCTGGTCATCACCGTGGCCTGTGCAGTGTGTTACTGGCTGGCCGGCATGACCCCGTTTGATGCAATGGCCCACAGTTTCACCACGGTATCTACCGGCGGCTTCTCCACACACGATGCCAGCCTGGCCTATTTTGACAGTCCGATGATCGAGACCGTCGCGGTGATATTCATGATGGCAGGCGCCATGAATTTCAGCCTGCATTTCCTGGTTTGGCGAAAAC
>JBFFTZ010000055.1:0-11324 GCA_041571575.1 Gammaproteobacteria bacterium
AGGCTGCTTGCCACATCACTGCGTATTGGCGTGGGTGATTCGGCCCGATTCATTACCAAGCAACCCAGGTTGGCGGCCAAGCTGATGACCCAAAAGGTCTACCGACCCGATGATCTGCTGATGGATCTTTCCTCCCGGCTGGATGATCCAATCCTCCACATTGACGGTTTTCACCTGTACAGTTTTAACCAGGTGGAAGAGACCGAGAGCTGGCGTACCCAGACCCTGGAGTCCCTGGAGATTCCGGAAAGCGAATAAGCAGACGGGGATTTGAATGGCGAGCCGCGCAGGTAGTTCAGGAGTACCTCGCAAGCACGGCGAGCCGGTAGAGTAAGCCCGGCGTGTCCCATTTGGGGCTCGCCATGACATGTTGAATATCAAAGCAGAGAGAACGATGCGCCCTAGATTGAAAGTATTGGACGACGCACTGATTGCGAAAATTCTCGCCGAGGCGAAGCAGATTCTTGGCGAAGTCGGCATGGAGATTCGCGGTCCCGAGATGCGCAGGCGACTGCTGGACCACGGTCTGAAGACAGACGCCAGTGGCAAGCGGATTCTGTTTCCTGCCGAGGTGGTTGAAAAAGCCATTGAAACCTGCCCGAAGTCGTTCACCTTGTTTGACCGTGACGGAAATCCCCATGCGGAAATCGGTGGCGACAATGTGCATTTCGTACCCGGCTCCAGTGGCCTGAAGATATTGGATCACCGCAGTGGCGAATTGCGACTGGCCGATTCGAAGGATTTCGTGGAATACGTGCGCTTGTGTGACGGGCTGGAAAACATCGCCTACCTGGCCACCGCGTTTTCCACCAACAAGGACATTGAGTCTCAAGTCTCCGACGCCTGGCGCCTGTACATGTGCCTGGCCAATTCCAAGAAGCCCGTGGTGTCGGGTTCCTTCACCGAGCACGGTGTGGGCAGAATGGTCGAGATGATGCAGTTGTTCCGCAAGGATCGCGAAGACCTGGTCAAGCGTCCCATGTCTATCTTCACCATCACCGCCACCGGAAATTTCCGCTATGGCGAGGACTCCTGCCAGAACATGCTGGATTGTGTGGAAGCGGGTATTCCCGTCGAGGTGGTGCCGGTGACCCTGATGGGCCTTATCGCCCCGGTGACCCAGGTTGGCGCCACCGTGTTTCATACCGTGGATACCCTGTGCGGCCTGACCATGGCCCAGATCGTCAAGCCCGGTGCCCCGGTGATTTTCGGCGGTGCACCGGCCACCTTCCATATGAAGGCGGCCAGTTCTCCCATGGCGGCTATCGAGGCGCTGCACCTGGACGTGGCCTATGTGGAAGTGGCCAAGTCACTGGGTCTGCCCACCCAGTCTTACATGGCCCTGAGCGACGGTAAGGTGCTGGATGCCCAGGGGGGCGCCGAAACCTTTGGCAGCGCACTGCTGGCGGCCCTGGCCGGTGTGAATTCCGTGTCCGGTCCCGGCATGCTGGATTTCGTGCTGACCTTCAGCCTGGCCAAGCTGGTCTTCGATGACGAGATGTGTGCCCAGGCTCTGCACTTCGTGCGAGATACCCAGCCCATGGGCGATTTGCCCACCATGGACCTGGTGAAAGAAGTGATCGCCGAGGATCACCTGATCACCTCGCCCCATACGCTGGAGTGGTGGCCGAAGGAGTTACACCTCACGAGTCCGGTGATCGATCGCAGCAACCGGGAGGCGAATTTCCAACCCGGAGCCGGGGCCCTGTACGACAGGGCATGCGCCGAGGTGGAGCGTCGCATGGGTCAATACCAGCCCATGACCATTGATCCGGCTATCGATGCCGAAATGCGCAGGATCATCCTCGAGGGCATGGAAAAGCAGACCGAACTGCCTGAACTACCCGTTGCTGCGGTTCCGGTGGCCGAAGCAGAAGGGCGTCGTCGCCGACGTCGTCGCAAGGGCTAGCGTTGCGCGCCTGGTTCGTTATTGCATCAGAAGCCTGTTGACGTAACCCTCACAGGACTATAAGTTTTACTCCATGTTATCTATCGCCAGGAAATTGACGACCAGCAAAACGATCATGCGTAAGCGGATCGCCAACGGGTCGTCCGTGCCTATGCGATAGATCGCTCAAGGCCACGGTCAATACAAACCCGCTGCGGACATCCCGGCGGGTTTTTTTTATTTGGGGGCATGGAATATATGGATAAGCTGCGGCATACAGGACTTGGGGCGCAATTGGTTGCGACGGCGTTTCCGCGCTCACCTTTCGTGGTCATGAAGTTTGGCGGTTCCAGTGTGTCCTCTGCGGACAGCTGGAAAACTATCGCTGAGCTGGTGAGACAAAGGATAGCCGAGGGCATGAAGCCAGTGCTCGTGCATTCGGCGCTGACGGGTGTCTCCAACGCACTGCAAGCCTTGCCCCAGGTCGCCCTGCAATCAGGGGCAGATGAGCAGGTGGCCGCAATCCGGCGGCAACATCACAAGCTGGCCCGGGAGCTTGGCCTGGATCCGATGCTGTGCGAGATGCATTTTGACGAGTTGCAGGACCTTGTCAGCCAGATATCCCGGGAGGGCGAAAGCAATCCCGCCATTGTTGCCCGGATCATGGCCACCGGAGAGCTGGCGGCAACCCGCCTTGGCGCTGCTTTCCTCGGGCAGCAGGATTTACCGGTCCGGTGGCGGGACGCCAGGGAGTTGTTGCTGAGCGAAAACCTGGCCAACCAGACCGAAAGGGCAGGCTATCTTTCCGCAAGCTGTGAATTCAATGCGGATGAGGACTTGCAGAAAGAACTGTTGGCCCTGGAAGGAGTCATCCTGACCCAGGGTTTTGTAGCGAGGAACTCCGCGGGTGACACTGTGCTGTTGGGCCGGGGAGGGTCCGATACCTCCGCGGCCTACCTGGCCGCCAAGTTAAGTGCCCGCAGACTGGAAATCTGGACCGATGTACCGGGATTTTTCAGTTCAGATCCCCAGGCGGTGCCCTCGGCCCGATTGCTGCGCCGGCTGCATTATCGGGAGGCCCAGGAGATCGCATCGGCGGGCGGAGGGGTGCTGCACCCACGCAGTATTTCGCCGGTAAGGCGTTTCGCGATCCCGTTGTTTATCAAGTGCACGGCCCGCCCGGAATGGGAAGGCACGCTGGTGTCCGAGACAGCGGGCGAGGACAGGCCGGGCATAAAGGCTATTTCGCGCAGGCCGAGAATCACGCTGGTTTCGATGGAATCCATCGACATGTGGCACCAGGTGGGGTTTCTCGCCGAGGCCTTCGAGCGCTTTCGTGACCATGGCATATCGGTTGACTTGATTTCGACCTCCGAAAGCAATGTGACGGTGTCTGTTGATATGTTGGCCAACGTCTCCGACCGCCGGGCCATCGACATGCTGACGCGGGACCTGGAGCCATTGTGCAGGGTGACTGTTATTGAAGACTGCACGGCCATCACGCTGGTGGGCTCGAGGATCAGGACCATCTTGCACGAGCTCAGTCCGGCGCTGGAAGTCTTTGAGGAGCAGAAAGTACATCTTGTGACCCAGGCGGCCAACGACCTGAATCTGACTTTCGTTGTCGATAGCGAGGATGCATTCAGACTGGTGAAAAGGCTGCACGGTCTATTGATCGGTGCCCACGCCCGGGACAGCGTATTCGGCCCCACCTGGGAGCAGCTAAGACAGCCGTCTGCACCGCCCGTACCGGCGGTTTCGGCCTGGTGGGCAGGCAGACGACCTGAATTGCTGGAAATTGCCGCACAACACGAGGCCGCCTACGTGTATGAGCGCGACAGCGTGCGCGGTGCACTCAAATCATTAATGGCATTGAATTCGGTAGATGCAGTGTTCTATGCAATGAAGGCGAACGCTCACCCGGAGATTCTTCGGATAGTAGAGAGCGAAGGGGCGAATTTCGAGTGCGTTTCACCGGGCGAGATAATACGGTTGCAGGAGAATTTCCCGGGGCTTGCGCCACGGCGGATTCTTTTCACGCCGAATTTTGCCCCGCGCCACGAATACGCCTGGGCCTTGGATCAAGGCGTGTGGGTAACGCTGGATAACCTGTATCCCCTGCGACATTGGCCCGAGCTGTTTCGGGACCGGGAAGTATTTATTCGCCTGGACCCGGGACAGGGCAGGGGACATCACGAGCACGTCAAGACCGCCGGCGTTCATTCCAAGTTTGGCATTCCATTGTTTGAACTGGATGAACTGGAACGACTGGCCGCCGGGGCCGGGGCCCGTATCGTCGGGCTGCACGCACATATTGGCAGCGGTATCCTGACGCCCGACAACTGGCGCCAGACCGGGGAGCAATTGGCAAAGCTCAGGAGTCGGTTTGCCCACGTACGGTACATGGACCTTGGCGGCGGGCTGGGTGTCCCGGAAAAGTCAGGCGAGCGACCCCTGGACCTGGCGGGGCTCGATGTGGCCATCGGGCAGGTGAAGGCGGATATCGGAGACACCGAACTCTGGCTGGAGCCCGGACGTTTCCTGGTGGCCCAGGCGGGGGTGCTCCTGGCTCGCGTCACGCAAACCAAGGGCAAGGGTGATACCAGTTACGTTGGTGTCAGCACTGGAATGAACTCATTGATTCGACCGGCCCTGTATGGCGCCTATCACGAGATTGTCAACTTAACCCGACTGCATGACAGGCCCACCGAGCTGGTGACCGTGGTCGGGCCTGTTTGCGAAACCGGCGATCGTCTCGGGTCGGATCGTCTGCTGCCCCCAACCCGTGAAGGAGATGTGCTGGCCATCGTCAATGCCGGCGCTTATGGATACGTGATGAGCTCGCATTACAATTTGCGTGAGCCGGCTGTGGAGGTGCTGATCTAGACGGGTAAGCGCGGTCCTGGCTGTTTACCCCTCCGGTGTGCGCTTGCGCCTGCGCCTGCGGGGTTTCCCATCGGC
Source organism: Gammaproteobacteria bacterium (assembly GCA_041571575.1). GTDB lineage: Bacteria > Pseudomonadota > Gammaproteobacteria > Steroidobacterales > BM003 > CAKZML01. Next base: position 4,850 of record JBFFTZ010000055.1, read on the forward strand.
AGCATCGGCCCCGCTGTCCTCGGGCAGCACGACCTGCTCCCGCAGTCGGGGGAAGGGATCCACGCGATTGGGAATGGCCAGGGCGTTCACAAAGTATTCCTGGAAATTGGCAGCCACCGCAGTCTCAATTTTCTCCACCCTGCGAACCAGGGCGCTGATCTCCTCCCGGGAGGCGCAGTTGAGCAGTGCGATGCGCGCGCCGGTGCCTGCGGCATTGCCTGCCGAGGAGACTTCACCCAGGTCGCAGTCCGGGATCATGCCCAGCACCATGGCGTACTTCACATCGATGTGATTGCCAAAGGCGCCGGCCAGGCGAATGCGATCCACCTTGTCGGTGCCAAAGCGTTCCATCAGCAGTCTCGCACCGGCGTACAGGGCAGCCTTGGCCAGCTGTATGGCGCGTATGTCTGTCTGGATGATGCACACGCCGGGTTCGCCCTCAAACAGCGTGTAGCTGAATGTACGACCCTCTGGCCTGATACGCGGATTGCGCGCGGCGCACTCGCCGTTGATCACGCCATCCCGACTGATGATTCCTGCCAGCAGCATTTCTGCCACGGCCTCGATGATGCCCGAGCCGCAAATTCCGGTGACCCCGGTCTGGTCGATGACCTCCTCAAAACCCGGTTCGTCGGACCACAGCTCGCTGCCGATCACCCGGAAGCGTGGTTCCAGGGTTTGCGGGTTGATGCGCACCCGCTCGATAGCGCCCGGGGCGGCCCGTTGGCCAGAGCTGATCTGTGCACCTTCGAAGGCCGGCCCGGTGGGGCTGGAGGCGGCCAGTAGTCGATCACGATTGCCCAGGACTATCTCGGCGTTGGTGCCCACATCCACGATCAGGGTGATGTCATCCCTCTGGTGGGGCGCCTCGGCCAGTATGACCGCGGCAGTGTCCGCGCCCACATGCCCGGCGATACAGGGCAGGGCGTAGATATGTCCCCCCGGGTGGATGTCCAGTCCAAGCTCTTCGGCTCGCAGGCTGGCGGCGCCATCGGTGGCCAGGGCAAACGGTGCGACACCCAGGTGCTCGGGGTTAATGCCCAGGGCCAGGTGATGCATCACCGGATTACCCACCAGGGTGATCTCCATGATGTCGGCGGGGACAAGTTCGGCCTGCTCGGTGACCTGGACGATCAGTTCGTTGATCGCCTCGCGCACCGCGGCGGTGAGCTGAGCCGCGCCATTTTCGTTCTGCATGCAAAACGACACCCGGCTCATCAGGTCCTCGCCAAAACGAATCTGCGGATTCATCATGCCCGCGCTGGAGAGCACCTCGCCGTCGGTCAGGTCGCTCAGGTGGGCGGCAATGGTGGTGGATCCAATGTCCAGGGCAATGCCATGCACCCGTTCCCGGAATCCGGGCCAGACGGCGACGATGCGGGCGCCCCGTCGCACCGCGACGGTGACCTGCCAGTTGCCCTCGCGCAGAGTCCGTTGCAGCCCCTGCAGTACGTGCAGATCGCAGACCAGGTCGTGCAAATCCCATTCACGTGCCAGCGCCTCAAACAAACGCTGTAAATCCCCGGTGGGCTTTTCCATGTCCGGCTCTTCAATATCCACCACGCACAGGTGGATGACCGGATCGAGTTGGATGTCGCGAACCTCGTGGGCCTTGCGCACCACCTGGTGGTGCACCTGGCTGCTGGCCGGCACGTCGATGACCACGTCATCCAGGATCTGTGCCTGGCATCCGAGTCGGCGATTGGCCTTGAGTCCGCGACGCATATCGTAGCGTTGCTCGACCTGGTTGATTTCGCTCAGGCTGGCGGCGCTGGAGCTGACACCGAACTTGGAGAATTCACCCTCGGAGACCAGCACCTGGCAGCGGCCACAGATGGCGCGGCCACCGCACACCGAATCCACATCCACGCCCAGCTGTCGGGCAGCGTGTAGCACTGGCGTTCCCAACGGGAAACGCCCCCGCTTGCCCGAGGGGGTGAATATAATCAGCGCGTCTTTCGGGCTGCTGTCACTCATGGGTGTGGTGATGTCCTTGCTCAAGAGGGGCGGCGGCGACGACGACGGTTGGCCCGCTCGGTGCCCTGGGCAGTCGGCTCGCGATAGGCCCGGAGCCAGGCAGCGCATTGCGGGTCATGGCCCATCATCACATCAGCACCACGCATTGCCATCATCATTTCTGCATGCAGGGGATTGGTAATGGCGGAAGTCATGCCGGCGCCGATGGCCATGCTCAGGAACGAGGCATTCAGACCGCCACGATTTGGCAGGCCGAAGCTGATGTTGGAGGCGCCACAGGTGGTGTTTACGCCGAGTTCCTGGCGCAGGCGACGGATCAGCTCCATCACCTGTCGACCGGCGGTATTGATGGCGCCCACGGGCATGACCAGGGGATCCACCACCACATCGCTGGCGGGAATGCCGTGGTCCATGGCGCGATGAACAATTTTCTTCGCCACCTCGAAGCGCACGTTAATGTCTTCAGAGATACCGGTGTCGTCGTTGGAAATCGCGACCACGGCCGCGCCGTATTTTTTAACCAGGGGAAGCACGGCTTCCAGGCGTTCTTCTTCGCCGGTCACCGAGTTGAGCAGGGCCTTGCCCTGATAAACCTTCAGGCCGGCTTCCAGGCCCGCGATCATTGATGAGTCGATACACAGGGGCACATCAGTGACTTTCTGGATCAGCTGGATGGCCTTCGCCAGGATTGCCGGCTCATCGGCCATGGGGATGCCGGCATTGACGTCAAGCACATGGGCGCCGGCGGCCACCTGTGCCAGGGCGTCAGATTCCACCATGCTGTAGTCGTCTTCTTTCATCAGTGCAGCCAGTTTTTTTCGACCGGTGGGGTTGATGCGCTCGCCGATGATGACGAAGGGGCGCTCAAAACCAATGACAACCTCCCGGGTCGCCGAACTGATAACTGTGTCTGTCATGAGATTGTCCTTTGGATAGTCTATGTCCGAGAGCCTGGATTCTCGTCCGCATCTTTAAGCAGATTGCCATTGTTCTTGACCGTAGCATGCAGGGTGTCGTCTGGAAAAAGCGCCACCAGGCGTTCCACCTCGGCAGCCAGCATTTGCTCCATGTCACTACACTCGACCTGTGTGGTCTCGCGCCGCCAGTCTTCCAGGTAGGCGTCACTGGACCCGCGTCCGGCCCGCATCGCCGCCCGGTCTATGGCCTTGGCAAATTTTTCCGGCAGCTCTTTCTTGACGCTGGATCGCCCGCGCTTCAGGACGACCTGGGCGGGAATGTCACGCCAGTAAATAACAATCAGTTTTGCCACGATCTCTCCTGGGGGCCCTGGTGGGCCAGCGCCTTTTCAAAATGCTCCAGCCCGGTACGTCGTAACCGGTAGTCCAGTTGCAGCCGGTCAGCGCAGGCCCTGGCCCGGGCTTCCAGGTCGTCTGAACGGGTCTGGGCCAGGTAGACCAGCCGCCGGTAGTTGCCGAAGTAACTGTCCCTGAGTTCAGGGTGTCGGTCCAGCCCCAGCCCCTGTATCACCAGCCGGTCAAAATGCCGTACCAGGAAATCGGTCAGGTAGAACGTTCCGGGCTCTTCATCGGCAAGTTGTCCGAATGCCTGGCTACCGGCAAAAAATTCATAACAGTGAGCGCCGGGCAGTCGGTCTATGCCCAGTGGTTCCAGCAACCTGTCCAGGGCGCCACCGGTGCCGCAATCTGCGTAGGCGACGAACACCTTGTCAAAGCGCTTTTGCTCTGCGGCCAATTTGGCCTGGACCTGCTCGGGTATTTTCTGGGGGTGGTTATGCAGTTCCGCAGGAAGGCACTGCACCTCTATGTGCTCCCAACCGTTGGCTGTTTTCAGCTGGATAAGCTCACGGGCGATAGCGCCACAGGCGATGACCAGTAGGGACGCTGACATTACGCGCCCGCCATTCAGGCCGCGGCGCGTTCGCTAACCAGCTTCTTGGCAACATCCACAGCGGTGGCGGCATCCCTGCAATACGCGTTGGCGCCGATGAACTGTGAGAACTCCTCGTTCAGGGGAGCGCCACCAACCAGCACGATGAAATCATCGCGGATACCTTTCTCTTTCATGGCGTCGATGACGACTTTCATGTAAGGCATGGTGGTGGTCAGCAAGGCGGACATGCCGAGGATGTCGGGCTTGTGTTCTTCCAGGGCGGCAATGTACTCGTCCGCATCGGTGTTGATGCCCAGGTCGATGATTTCAAAGCCTGCGCCTTCCATCATCATGCCTACCAGGTTTTTGCCGATGTCGTGGATGTCGCCCTTGACGGTGCCGATTACCATTTTGCCCACGGGCTTGGCGCCGGTGTTGGCCAGGATGGGACGCAACAGTCCCATGCCGCCCTTCATCGCGTTGGCAGCCATCAGTACTTCGGGAACAAACAGGATACCGTCCCGGAAATCCTTGCCCACGATGTTCATCCCTGCAACCAGCGCTTCATCCAGCAACCTGGAGGCATCCCATCCCCGGTCCAGCAGGATCTGGGTTCCTTCGATGATCTCTTCGCCCAATCCGTCGTAGAGATCGTCATGCATCTGGGCAACCAGTTCATCGTTCGGCAGCTCGCTAAGAACGATATCTTCGTCGTCGTCGTATTCCTGGCTCATGGCAAGCAATCCATATGGTCGTGAAAGGTGGTACGACATCTGCGGAAAAAGCGCAGTTGTTGTAACGCAGAGTAGGCGCCGTCACACGATAAAATTTGGCTCAAGACTAGATAATTCGGAACGCAATTGCTAGTCGTTTGTTACGGAAATATAAGGTTTTTATTGCTTTCTGAGCGTTGCCGCCGAAAAGCATTCCACTATGTGAAAGCAGATCTCGCCGGTGGGTTGAGTCTGCGCAAAACCCATCGGCCCCGGGCCCCGTGAACGAAACCAGGGGGCGCGGAGGTGCCCTATATTCCGGGTATGTCCAGACGGGCATGCCAACTATTCGCCTAACGAACGCCTAAAAGAAACTATGCTCAAAATTGCGCAAATCGCCTGTCGTTATTCTGCTTTTCGTCTTTATAAGTACAATTCAGGATGTATTTACCATGCGCAAAAACAATGAGTTATAGAATTTTTCTAAAAGTTTCCAAAATTTGCTATCAAACTGATTGACAGAAATCCGCCGCATTCTAAATTTCGAATTGTAAGCGTCGTTCAGGCTGATTGTTTGCAGGATGGGAACGGAATCCTGTCACTGACGACCAGAGAAGTATTTGTATCGCTGATCCACTGTTGTGAGGAGGAAAAACAATGGGTGGTGTTAACGAGTATAGCGACGATATGGACGGTGATTTTCTTCTAGATGAGGAAATGAGCCTTGAAACCTTCATCGATGAAGTTGAAGGCAAGGGTACTCGTCGAAAAGAACATGTGCCCAAGCGTGGGGGTGCGTTGCACCGCCTGGAGCGCAGGAAAGATCGCAACTGGTTGCGAGACCAGCTCAGCGATTGGGATGATTACGATTAACACATCAGCGACCCGATAATCGCCGGGTCGGCCGTGACGTCATTATCTGCGCCGCCAGCGCACGCTCGCACCATGCGAATTCAACAGTTTGCTGACTGCTGGTAAACGGACAGTTCCCGCTGTTTAACCGATTTTTTCTCCTTAATGCCTACTAATTGAAGAAACTCCCGGCCGTTAAAACGGTCTCAATCCTTTAATTGCCGTTAAATCGGATTACCGAGGCAGCTTTAGTCTGCCTGGATTAAACGTGTTTCGATGGCAACCGATGGCGCACGGCCTGGGCCGATTCTTCGGAACCGGAGTGCAATACAGGCTACAATTCGCGAAATTTTCCGGCAGGTGCCGGGTCCTCTTTGGAGTTATGCATGCGTTCGAATGAATCGAAGTTCTCTTGGCGGGTTTCCGCTACGGCCAATGCCCTGGCAGTCCTGGCTGTCCTGGTGTCCGGCCCTCTCGCCGCTGAAAATGGGGACTCAGTATTGGCAACCATAAATGGTGAGCCCATTACCCGTGCCCAGGTTGAGGCCAGCGTAGCTGCCGAGTTGAAGTCAGTAGATCTGGAGCATGCCCGCAAGCGTCATGAAACCGTTGAAATGGCGCTTGGTCAGTTGATTGCGGAACGTCTGCTGGATATGGCCGCCGCCGAGGATGGAACCAGCCGTGATCAGTTGATCGCGGGTCTTGCTGCGGGACAGGTTTCCGATGCAGAGATCGATGCATTTTACGAGGCCAATAAGTCTCGCATTAACGGCAGCAAGGAGCAGCTCAAGGAACAGATTCGCCAGTACCTTGGGCAGCAGCAGATGCAAGCCGCATACTCCGAGCTGGTGGCGAGCCTCCAGGAGCGCTACAAGGCGAAAACCTTGCTGGAGCCGTTCCGTATTCCAGTCGAGGCGATCGGGCCTGCCCTTGGGCCGGCGGATGCGCCGGTGACACTTATCGAGTTCTCCGACTTTGAGTGTCCCTACTGTGTGCGTATTTATCCGACCCTGCAGCAGGTGGTAAAGCAATACGGTGACAAGGTTCGCCTGGTTTATCGTCAGTTCCCGCTGGATATTCAT
>JBFFTZ010000056.1:0-11096 GCA_041571575.1 Gammaproteobacteria bacterium
CCCTGGCTCAGCGCCCAAACGAAACGCTCGAACCACTCCTCACGCTTTTCCGGTGCTTCCACATCGGCAAGCGCCCTCGCGACACGCTCATAAGTGTCCTCGATAGTGTTGTCGACATTTGTACCGTCTTTCGCCTTGAGACGATATTTTTTATCCCAGATATCAAGTGATGCAGCTTGAAAAGGGATGTCAGACACCCCGGTATTCACCAATTCTTCAGCGGTTTTCATTGCAGTCCGACGCCCCCCAGAAATGCATGTACTGCTATATTTACGACCTCTCGCGTCCCCTTCAATTCGATTTTTATTAGAGCAAGGGATCCCAAAGACCCTTTTGGGTCCCCATGCTTTGATTCTCGATTCGGGAAACACAAGATGTTGTGTTCGAAGCAAAAGACTATTCCCAGAGCGCCCGGATGTCAAGACTTGAACATAATTAAATGCTATTGACTTAGTATAAGAAAAACAATGGCTTACAAAATCAAGCTAAAATCAGCTTTTAATTTTTATGCGCCAGGCCAAAGATACTTGGGCACAATATCTTGTGTTCACCTGTTTTCCACAAATAACCCACAATTTGCCCACAGGCCAACGAAAACCTTAAGCTCAGGCGCTTGAAAATCACCCCGTCGACCCCAGATTAGGTGGGCAATCCGGTGCTTTCCGCGCAATGGCCCCAGGTGCATAGTGGAACCAGCGGGACATTGTCCGGTCTACTAGTATCCGGAGACTGAAAAACCTCCTTTTAACTATAAACAGAGGCGTTAAATTTTGATGACTACACTCTTACGAGGCCTGCTGGTCGCCGTAGTGCTGGCCAGTTCAAGCAATATCGCCAGCGCTACGCTGCCCGCCTTTGTCGGCGACCAGGCCCTGCCCACCCTCGCACCGCTGGTCGAGCGGGTTTCCCCCGCCGTAGTAAATATCGCGGTCATGGGTCAGGCAGGTCCCGCGCATCCGATGTGCTCAGATCCTTTTTTCAGCCAGTTCCCCCAGTGCCAGAACCGGGAATTTCGCGGTGGTGGCTCAGGCGTGATCGTTGATTCGAAGAACGGCTACATCCTGACCAATCATCATGTGGTGGACCGGGCAGACCGAATTCGGATCACCCTGCTGGACAAGCGAACCCTGGATGCCACGGTAATTGGCACCGACCCGCTGTCCGACATCGCCGTATTGAAGGTGGATCCCGAAAACCTTCACGAGATTCCCATTGCAGACTCCAGTTCGGCCCGGGTGGGTGATTTTGTCGTTGCAATTGGTAATCCATTTGGACTTCAGCACACGGTTACCTGCGGGATCATCAGCGCCCTGGGACGCTCCGGCCTGAACAACGAGAACTACGAGGACTTCATCCAGACAGACGCGGCGATCAACATGGGTAATTCCGGCGGCGCGCTAATCGACCTCAAGGGTGAGCTGCTGGGCATCAATTCAGCCATCATTTCCAATTCCGGGGGCAGTGTGGGCATCGGCTTCGCCATTCCCTCCAATATGGCACGCAATGTGATGGAGCAGATCCTGGAATTCGGCGAGGTACGCCGGGGCCTGCTGGGCGTTAGCGTGCAAAGCATAGATCCGGACCTGGCCAAGAGCCTGAAGCTGAATGCCTCGGGCGGCGCACTGGTCTCCCAGGTTATGCCTGGCTCGGCGGCCGAGAAAGCCGGCATAGAGCCCGGCGATGTAGTGCTGTCGGTGAACGACGAAGCGGTCACCGATGCCGCGTCTTTGCGCCTGCGCATAGGCATGCACAGTGCGGGTGAATCGGTGAAGGTCGTCTTGCTTCGTGATGGCAAGCAAAAGACTGTCACCGCCACACTGGGCCAGACAGCAGCCGGACCGATCAGCGCCGGAGAAGTCCATCCTGGACTGGCGGGCGCCAGCTTCGAGACCCTCACGCCAGAGAGCGCCGGTTACGATGGCGTACAAGGCGTGCTGGTCAGCTCCGTGGAACAAGGCAGCCCGGCTTTTGCCAATGGCCTGCGACCGAATGACCTGATCATGCGAGTCAACCGCCAGCGAGTCACCACAACCGAGGAACTGGCCGAGGCGGCCACCGATGCCAACTCCCTGCTACTGCAATTGCGGCGGGCTAATCGCAGCATCGTGCTGGTCGTTCGCTAGAATCGGATACACCGAAACAGAGCCCGGCTTCGGCCGGGCTTTTTTTATCGCTAGAAAAAGCTTCTCCACAGCATGCGGGCGCCGACAAACACCAGGAGCACGGCAAACCCCCGACGCAAGCGTTCTACCGGCATGCTATGGGCGAAGTGGGCGCCCAGTGGCGCCGTCAATACACTACCCAGTGTGATGCCTGCCACTGCAGGCCAGTAAATGTAGCCGGTGGCGCCAGCAGGCAGGTCACCGGCGCCCAGTCCGGCGAATAGGAAACCGGTGGCCGACGCCAGGGCGACCGGCAGGGTGCAGGCAGCCGAAGTGGCGACGGAATTGCGTATATTTACGCCGCGCCAAAGCAAAAACGGATTGGTCACCGCACCACCGCCGATGCCGGTCAGGGCGGAGACCGTTCCGATCACCAACCCGGCCAGAACATGTCCCGGCCAGCCAGGCAATTGCCCGTGGGCCTCGGGTCGCCGCCCTATGACCAGGTAAAGGGATATGGTGACCACGAACAGACCGAATACGCCCCCCAGGGCCCTGTTGGTGACCGAGTCGGCGATGGCCGCGCCCAGCAACCCGCCAACCAGGATTCCCGGCACCAGCCGGAACACCGTGGGCCACATCACTGCCCCCTTGCGATGATGGGCAAGCAAAGAAGAGACAGAAGTGAATATAATAGTCCCAAGCGAAGTGCCAATAGCCAGGTGCATTCGGTGGTCAGGAGCCAGGTCGTAATAGCCGAAAATCAGGACCAGGACGGGGACGATAACCAGCCCGCCGCCAATACCGAACATGCCGGCCAGCACACCAGCGAATAGACCCAGGACGGGGAAGCTCGCGAGCATTATCCAATCCACCGATTTCTCCTCGTCCCGGCCAAGGCCAATAAGCCAGTATTCTGGCAGGTCCTCGAACTCTTACAAGTCGTGGCTTAAGCTCACTCATGATGCGCAACGTTTTACTGACAACATTTTTTTGCCTGACCACCTGTTTCGCCGCGAACACGGGATTGGCCGACGCACCCTCCCTGCAGGCCCAGCGGGAAGCATTCGTGAGCGCTTTAAATGCGGCCGAGCGCGGGAACTGGTCCCTGGTGGAACCCGAACTGGCCTTGCTGGACGGCTATCCTCTGCGCGAGGATCTTCGCGGCGCCTGGCTGGCAGCAAGCGTGGGCCAGGCGCAGCACCCGGAGATTGAAAGCTACCTGGACCGCCATCCGTCTCTGTACGCATCATCAAGGCTGCGCTCAAGATGGGTGCAACGCCTGTACCAGGAACAACGCTGGTCCAAGTTCCTGACCCAATACGATCGATTTTATGCCGACGGCAATGACGCCGCCCTGCACTGCCAGGCAGTGTTTGCGAGATTGAAAACCGGAGAGTCACAGCAAGTTGCAGAACCTGCCTTGACACTCTGGACGGTGGGCAACAGCCAACCCAGGGAATGCGATCCGCTGTTCAGCTGGCTGGCCAGCGAGAAACTGCTCGACAGCGCCAGGTACCGGCAAAGACTGTCGCTGGCCCTGGCAGAGCGCAATTTCCAGTTGGCCGACTACCTGGCGGGCTTCCTGACAGAGTCCGAACAGGCCCTGGTGGACCTGTACAAGCGCGTCGCCAGGGATCCTGAGCGAGAGCTGGCTAAACAGCACTTCAAGAATTCCGAGCGCGCCCGCTCACTGATCCTGGACGGCCTGGAGCGCCTCGCGCGACGCGACCCCGATGCTGCGCGAAAACTCTGGCACAAAAAATACCGGAAACGTTTCAGTTTCACCGACGCCCAGCTAGCCCGGATGGAACGGAAGATCGCCTTCTGGTCCGCTCAGAATATGCAGCCAAACAGCATGCAGCGCATGGCCAGGCTGCCTGTGGATTTTCATGATGAGCAGAGCCTGGAATGGTGGGCGCGTGCCGCCCTGTACCTGGGGGACTGGCCAAGCGTGTCCACTGCGGTTGCCGCCATGCCTGATAAACTGGCGCGCGAGGACGTGTGGCAGTATTGGGGAGCCCGGGCCATGCAGGCCGCGGGTAAAAACGACCAGGCAAACCAGACGCTGATGGCCCTGGCCCAGCAACGTAGTTATTACGGATTCATGGCGGCTGATGCCCTGGCACTGCCCTACGCGTTCTCTCACCGGGACACGCCTGCCGATGAACTCATACTGGAGGAACTGGCCGGGAAACAGGAGCTATTCCGGGCCGGAGAACTGTTCGCCACCGGGCTTTATACCCGCGGCCGGCTGGAATGGGACGCCGTTATTCGGCAACTCTCCCCGACCCAGCAAGTCCAGGCATCCATCCTGGCCCATCGCATGGGGTGGCACTCCCGGGCGATAGCCACCGCAGCCCGCCAGCGGCTTTACGATGACCTGGAACTGCGTTATCCCCCCGCATTCTTCGAATTATTCAAGGCGTCCTCGGACCAGGCCGGTATTAGCCTGGACTGGGCCATGGGCATCGCACGCAGTGAGAGCCTGTTCATGCCGGATGTGAAATCACCGGCCGGCGCGCTGGGCCTTATGCAGCTGATGCCTGCCACCGGAGCGGCAACCGCCAGGGAATTTCAGATTCGCTATACCAGCAGCGGAAGCTTGTTGGACCCGGACACCAACATTCAACTGGGCACCCGCTACCTGGCCAAGATGCAGGCTCGCTTCGGAAGCCATCTGGTGTTGTCCACGGCCGCCTACAACGCGGGCCCGAATCGGGTGAGCAGCTGGCTTCCCGCCACCGGGTCGGTGCCCGCAGACATCTGGATAGAGACCCTGCCCTACAGGGAAACCCGAAATTACGTGCGCCGGGTACTGGAAAGCCAGGCGATATTTTCCTGGCGCCTGGAGCAGCAAGGCACCCGCCTGTCTGACGTGCTGACGCCTATTCCCTCGGCAGCCCAACTGCAGGCCAGCGCTTTCGTGGGGCACAGGCGCGAATCCGGCAGCCACTAGCCTGGCGGACGAACCAGAGCCTGACATTCGGACCCGCTGAATCTATAATTCGCAAGCTGCGGTGAGCGGCCCGTTTTGGGCGCATACTCCTATTCCCCGACTACCAACCAACGGAACAAAATGGGCACGTACTCGATATGCATTCTTGGCGGCACCGGATTTGTCGGGCATAACCTGGCGGCCAAGCTCGCCCGTGACGGCCATCGCCTGGTGCTGCCTACCAGGAACCGGGAGCGTAATCGGGACCTGCTGGTGCTGCCCACGGTCACCGAGGTTACCGCCGATATCCATAACCCCCAGACCCTGGAAGCCCTCTTCCAGGATGTTGACGTGGTCATCAACCTGGTGGGTATCCTCAATGAGTTCCGCGGACAAGATAAGTCCTTCGCCAGTGCCCACAAGGAGTTGGCCGAAAAGGTCGTGGCGGCCTGTGAGAAAGCCGGCGTCAAGCGCTTGCTGCACATGAGTTCCCTGAAAGCCGATGCTGAAAAAGCCCCCAGTGTGTACCTGCGCAGCAAGGGCAAGGCAGAAAATGCCGTGCGCGCCGCCCGGGCCGACTTGAAATGGACAATTTTCCAGCCCTCGGTGATTTTCGGCCGGGGAGATTCATTCACCAATCGATTCGCTATTTTGCTGCGCTCAGTCCCGCTGTTCTTCCCGCTGGCCCGACCCAACGCACGCTTCGCGCCGGTGTATGTCGGAGACGTCAGTGAAGCGTTTCGCCGCTGCCTGAATAACGCTCGCACCCACGGCCAGACCTTCGAGCTTTGCGGCCCCCAGGTGTATTCCTTGAAAGAACTGGTGACCTTCGTGGCCAAGCAAATAGGCGTGAAGCGCAAGATCATTGGTCTGCCCGACAATCTGGCAAGGGCCCAGGCCAGGGCGATGGAATTGCTGCCCGGAAAGCCGTTCAGCATGGACAACTACCGGTCCCTGACCCTGAACAGCATCTGCGACAAGAATGGTCTTGGTCGACTGGGCATCACGCCCAGGTCACTGGACGTCATCGCTCCTACTTACCTTCGCGTAAAGAAGGCTGAATCCAGTCTGGACAAGTTCCGCAAGGGCGCTGGACGAGGCGACTGATTCCCACAGGGACATCCCGGTTCGGGACAAGGATTCGAGCCTGAGGCACAATGGCTTCATGGACACATACCTTGTAGGCGGCGCTGTGCGCGACAAACTGCTCGAACTCCCGATCAAGGAGCGCGACTGGGTGGTCGTGGGCGGCAGCGTGGAAAAAATGCTGGAACAGGGCTTCCGCAAGGTTGGCAAGGACTTCCCTGTGTTCCTACACCCAGAGAGCGCTGAAGAATATGCCCTGGCGAGAACCGAACGCAAGAGCGGCTCGGGCTATTACGGGTTTGAGGTGCATGCCTCACCCGATGTCACTCTGGAAGAGGACTTGCTGCGTCGAGACCTGACCATCAACGCCATGGCAATGGACGCCGAGCAGCGCCTGGTAGACCCCTACGGCGGCCAGCGCGACCTGGAAGAGCGGGTGCTGCGCCATGTCTCGCCGGCCTTCGCCGAAGACCCCCTGCGCGTACTTCGGGTGGCCCGGTTCCTTGCAAGGCTGGCGCCCCTGGGTTTTCACATTGCGGACGAAACAAGACAGTTGATGGCCGAACTGGCCGCCAGCGGTGAGCTGGCCAACCTGGTGCCCGAACGAGTCTGGCAGGAAACCGAGAGAGCCCTTGGCGAAGCCATGCCGGAACTGTACTTCCAGGCCTTGCGCGATTGCGGTGCTCTGGCGGTCCTGTTTCCGGAAATCGACGCCCTGTACGGCGTACCCCAGCCCGCAAGATGGCACCCGGATGTGCACACCGGTGTCCACACGCTCATGGTGCTGGCCCAGGCAGCAACCCTGTCCCACGACCCGGTGGTTCGATTTGCTGCCCTGGTGCATGACCTGGGCAAGGCCACCACACCGCCAGATCGTTGGCCCAGTCACCCGGGGCACGAGCAGCGCGGCGCCCGCCTGGTTCGGGAAATGTCCCAGCGCTTGAAAATCCCGAACCAGTTCAGAGATCTGGGGGTGAAGGTGGCGGAGCTGCACGGCAAGTGCCACCGCATGAGCGAACTCAAAGATGGCACGGTACTGGGATTGCTGGAGGACCTGGACAGCTTTCGCCGTCCCGAGGTACTGGAAGGATTTGTACTGGCCTGTGAAGCAGACGCCCGGGGCCGCACCGGACTGGAAAACCAACCCTATCCCCAGGCCGATATGTTGCGCCGGGCATACCAGGCTGCCGCCTCAGTGAACGCGGCCGACCTGGATCTGGAAGGTCTTGGCGGCCGTCAAATTGGCGAAAAAATAAAGCTGGAACGCCAACTGGCTATCGGCCGCCAACGTTCCAGCTAAAGCCTTCCTTGCCGGTTACCCGGAAGTGCTCTCCAGGGTCTTGTAACGACTGGCGTAATACAGCACCGGGATCAGCACCAGGGTCAACACCGTGGACACCAGGATGCCGAATATCAGGGAGATCGCCAGGCCGTTAAAAATCGGATCATCCAGGATAAAGAAAGCACCCATCATGGCCGCCAGGCCGGTCAGGACTATCGGTTTTGCTCGCACCGCGCCGGCACGAATGATTGCCTCCTCGAAGGCGATGCCTCGCGCGTACTCATGATCGATGAAGTCCACCAGCAGGATGGAATTCCGGACGATAATTCCCGCCAGGGCGATCATTCCTATCATTGATGTCGCGGTGAACTGGGCGCCCAGCAAGGCATGTCCCGGCATCACCCCGATTATGGTCAGCGGTATGGGCGCCATAATAATCAGGGGCACCGAATAGGACCGGAACTGGCCCACTACCAGCAGGTAAATCAGCACTAGGCCAACCGAATAGGCCAGGCCCATGTCACGGAATGTCTCGTAAGTAATCTGCCACTCGCCATCCCACTTCACGCTGTAATAGTAGGGATCATCCGGCTGGGAAATGTACCGTTGCTCCAGGTCCACACCACCGGTGTTTTGCTCAACAATGGCTGAGGAAATATCCATCATGCCGTACAGGGGGCTGTCCAGGTCACCCGCCATGTCCCCCGTGACAAACACCACCGGCAACAGGTCCTTGTGGTAAATGGTTTTCTCCCATATACCTTCACGCACCGTGACCACTTCTGATAGCGGCACAAAGTGTCCGGTGTTGGAGGCCACGCGTAACATCAGCAAGCTGTCCAGCTGGGCCTTGTCCGCCACCGGCAACTCCAGTCGCACAGGTATCGGGTATTTCTCTGTTCCCTGGTGAATGTAGCTCACGTCCTGTCCACCCAGGGCCACCGACAGAAGATCGGCAACCTGGGCCTGGCTCACACCCAGCAATGCAGCCTTATTGCGATCCACCTCGATCACCAGTCTCGGCGCATCCGCTTCAACGCTGTCATCCACATCCACGATGTCCGGCGTGCCGGCAAACAATTTCCGCAATGCGCCTGCCACCTTTAGCTGGCCCGCATAATCCGGCCCATACACCTCGGCAACCAGTGGTGCCTGTACCGGCGGTCCCGGCGGCACCTCGACGATCTTCACCGAGGCGCCCAGGGCCTTCCCGATTTCCACCAGCGGCCCCCGCACATCCAGGGCGATTTCATGGCTCGAGCGACTGCGGTTGTGCTTGTCCTGTAAGTTCACCTGGATGTCACCCACATTGGCTCCCTCTCGCAGGTAGTACTGACGCACCAGGCCGTTAAAGTTAATCGGCGAGGCAGTACCCGCGTACAGCTGGAAGTCGGTCACCTCGGGTACCGTTCGCAAATATTCACCCAGTTCGTCCAGTACCCGTGAGGTCTGCTCGAGGGAGACCCCTTCGGGCATATCCACCACCACCTGGAACTCCGATTTGTTGTCAAAGGGCAGCATCTTCATCACCACCAGCTTGACCCCGGCCAGGCCAACCGCCGCGAAGATGGCGACCAGCACACCCAGGAACAGGCGCTTGCGGGCAGCGGATCCGGCCTTGCCCCTGAGCAGCGGGCCCATCACCTTTCTGAATAAGGCGTCCAGTTTATTCTGCAGCTTGTCTTCCACGTGGGTACCCGCATGGCCGGCACCGAGCAATTGATTGCTCAGCCAGGGCGTGACCGTCAGCGCCACCGCCAACGACAGGACCATACCGGCACTGGCGTTGATCGGAATAGGGCTCATGTACGGACCCATCAGGCCAGACACAAATGCCATGGGCAGCAAGGCGGCAATCACGGTGAAGGTAGCCAGGATGGTCGGCCCACCCACCTCGTCGACCGCGGGCGGTATCGCCTCCCGGATGCTCGTGGCGCCAAGCATCATGTGCCGGTGGGTGTTCTCCACCACCACGATGGCATCGTCCACCAGGATGCCTATGGAAAATATCAGCGCGAACAAGGACACCCTGTTAATGGTGAATCCCCACGCCCAGGACGCGAACAAGGTTAGTGCCAGGGTGAGAACCACGGCGGCGCCTACCACCACGGCCTCACGCCACCCCAGGGTGAAACCGATCAGCAGTACCACCGAGGCGGTGGCAAAGATGAGCTTCTGGATCAGCTTGCTGGCCTTGTCATCGGCGGTCTGTCCATAGTTCCGGGTGATGGTGGTCATCACGTGGTCAGGAATCATCACGCCCTTGAGTTGATCCACACGCTGGATAACCTGCCGGGCAATATCCACGGCATTGGTTCCAGGTTTCTTGGCTATGGCCAGGGTGACTGCCGGCGCCTGGATGCCCAGGGCCAGGTCTTTTTCCGCGGCACTGGGGCCGGTTCCAAAACTGACAAATTGCTCGGGCTGATCCGGTCCCGCGCTGATGCGGGCAACATCCGACAAGTACACAGGTTTGCCATCAAAAACCCCTACCACCAGCTCGGCAATATCCGAGGCACTGGACAGAAAGGTTCCTGCGGTGACCGGAATCTGCCGGTTATCCGCGACCAGCGCACCGGCATGCTGCACCACGTTGCCCATAGCCAGGGCACTACGCAAAGCGTCCAGGGACATGTTGTAGGCAGCCATGGCCTGGGAGTCCAGTTCCACGTGCACCACGTCGTCCGGCCCACCAATGGTGTATACATCCCGGGTGCCGGGGACACGCTTGATCTCCGCCTCAATACTGTGCGCCACTCGCTGGAGTTCCTGGGCGCCAAATTCCTGGTCCTCGGTCCACAGGGTTACCGAGACAATGGGTACATCATCAATGCCCTTGGGCTTGATCAGTGGCTGCATGATCCCCAGCCCCGGGGTACGCCAGTCCTCGTTCGACATCACCGCGTTGTACAGTCGCACGATGGCCGGTGTGCGCAGCTGCCCGACTTCAAACTGCACGGTGAGAATGGACATTCCAGGCCTGGAAACGGAATAGGTGTGCTCTACGCCCTCGACCTCGGCGAGGATCTGCTCCATCCGTCCCGATACCAGGTTCTCCACCTCCACCGCGCTGGCGCCGGGGAAGGGAACAAAGATATTCGCAAAGGTCACGTTAATCTGTGGCTCTTCCTCCCGGGGTGTAATACCCGAGGCAAACAAACCCAGCAACAATCCGGTAATAGCCAGCAGCGGCGTTAGCCGGGATTCCTGAAACTTTGCTGCCAGGCGACCGGAAAAACCCAGTTTCGAATCATTGCTCATGGTCGGCTCCCTGGACCCGACTTTGCTTCAAATAGATTCCTGCCTGCACCGGATCCAGCGCGACTTGCTCGCCTGCATCCAGACCGGCCAGGATTTCCAATCGATCACCGTAAGCGTGTCCAAGCCGCACTTGCCGCAGAGCGATGCCGCCCTGGCCATCCGCCACGTATACGGCGGTCAGTTCACTTCGGCGCACCAGGGCGCTGACCGGAATCAGCAGGCGCTGGGATTCGCCCACAATAAAACCCACTTTTACAAACATGCCGGGGTATAACACCACATCGGTCTGGGGAAGGTTCACACGAACCCGGAAGGTGTTGCTCCCCGCATCAGCAACCGGAAAAAAGGTGATGCTCTGTGCGGCGATGTCGGTGTCACCGTAATGCACCACTGCCTTGCCGATCTGGCGAACCGTGTCGATCATCCC
>JBFFTZ010000057.1:0-10929 GCA_041571575.1 Gammaproteobacteria bacterium
ATTGAGGCACCCCGTTATCAATCTGTTCAGCAAGACCTTGAGATTCAGGGCATGGCCATTGCCCAGTCGCTGGAACTGACCATGTCACCCGCCTGGGCGGAAGTCACTGTCAGTTCCACTCCTCCCGGGGCAGAGATCCTGGTGGATGGGGATTTACTGGGGAGGACTCCCTCTAAGGTGGAAATTCTCGAGGGACCCCATGATTTGACCCTGAGCCTGCCCGGCCACAAGAGCTGGACGGAACACCTGGAAGTCCGGGCTAATGAACCGCTCAAGCTGGATAATGTGGAACTGGTCGCTGCCGATGGCCTGGTGCAGATTCGGAGCAACCCGGCGGGCGCGCGAATCACCGTCGATGGGAGCTATCGCGGCCAGACCCCGCTGGACCTGGCCCTGGCCCCGGGCAAAACCTACCGTCTGCGCCTGGGCAAGGCGGGCTACCAGACGGTAACCCGAACGGTGGCCGTAGAGTCAGGCAAAGACACCAGGCTGAATATTGCGTTGCCGGCGTTTCTTGGCGAGGTTCGCATCCTTTCCAACCCGGGCAATGCCACGGTCTATGCAAACGGTCGCGAACTGGGGCCCACAGGTAGCGCTTATGCCCTGCCCGCCCTGCCCCAGCGGCTGGAAGTTCGTAAAACCGGTTACGCCCCGTATGTGCTGACCGTGACGCCACGACCCGGTTTCGCCCAGGAAGTTGAAGCGGTACTGCAAACCCTGGAACAAAGTCGCGTGGCCTCGATCCCACGGATCATCAACAGCTCCTCAGGGCATGATTTACGGCTCTTGCAACCCGGTCGTTTTGGCATGGGAAGCTCGCGCCGGGAACAGGGCCGCCGATCGAATGAAAGCTTGCGCCAGGTGGAAATCACACGGCGCTACTACCTGAGCACCCGGGAAGTAACCAACGCCCAGTTTAGAGAATTCAAGGAACAGCACCGATCGGAATCGTTTAAGGACCTGGACCTGAACCGGGACGACTACCCGGTGTCCGGCGTGAGTTGGAGCGATGCGGTGGAATACTGCAATTGGCTGAGCAAGCGCGACGGACTGCCCGAGGCCTACACCAGGCAGGGAGACAACTGGAAATTAGTCAGGCCGGCAAACCAGGGTTACAGACTGCCCACCGAAGCCGAGTGGGCCTGGGCGGCCCGATACCAGGGTGGCGTGGCAGAAATAAAATTTCCCTGGGGCGACAGCATGCCGCCAAACCCGGGCGCCGGAAACTTTGCCGATATAACCGCAAGAAAAATCCTGGCGCTGTATCTCGAAGACTACAATGACGGCTATGCCGCAGCGGCACCGGTGGCAAAATTCACCGCCAACGCCATGGGAATGCACGATTTGGGCGGGAATGTGGCAGAGTGGATGCATGATTACTATCAAACATACCCGGGAGCCTCGAAGAATGTGGTCACCGATCCTGAAGGACCACCCTCTGGAGAGATGCACGTCATACGCGGTTCAAGCTGGCGGCACGGCAGCATGAGTGAACTGCGTTTCGCCTACCGGGATTTTGACAAGGAGGCCCGTCCC
Source organism: Gammaproteobacteria bacterium (assembly GCA_041571575.1). Lineage (GTDB taxonomy): Bacteria > Pseudomonadota > Gammaproteobacteria > Steroidobacterales > BM003 > CAKZML01. The sequence continues at coordinate 1,537 of JBFFTZ010000057.1, forward strand.
GACCTGGGCTTCAGGGTCGCTCGTTTTGCCGAATAATTGTCCTCGGGGAGTCGAATCATGAAACATTTATTGATTGCCCTGTCCCTGCTGCTGATCTGGGCCGCGGCACCCGCCCAGGAACCGGCCACTGCCCCCGAAGACACTCCCCGGCAGGAAGCCCTGCCCGATGAACAAGCCACCGGCCAGGACGAAGACAGCGCCGAGGAGGAAGAGATTCCGGTGGACGAGGACAGCAGCGCGAACCCGCCGCCACCGTCATCACGATTTGAACCCACGGAGCAGATTTCAGAAGATCTGTCTGTTTCCTTCCCCATAGATATCTAGGATTCGTCCTTAGAACCATTAGTCGAAGAATCACCATGAAGCATAAACAACTACCCTTCGAGTTCGTTTACCAACTTTTCTCATTGATCGTATCGGTCATCATGGTGCATGCGGTTTACGTGGCCATGGTCAGACCCAGGGCAGCGGCAATCCTTGAGCAAATGGCTGTCCAGATGAATGCCGACCCTAACTTTGTACCGGAACGATCAATCTGGGTGCTTGTCAGGGACTTTGAGCAGGAAACCTGTTTCATCCTGCTGTTTTGGGCAATCGCCATCATGGTCTACAAAGCCGTGGCAGCGACCCGTGAAGGCAGCCTGCTGCAAATGGACCTGGTGCCGGTAGATGAAGGCATGAGTATTCTCCCGGAAGACACCCGGGAGCTGTCCAGGCCGATCCAGGCATTGCCACAGAAATACGCCGAGTCCCTGTTGCCAAGGGCCCTGCTCACCGCGCTTCACCGCTTCCGTTCCACCCGGAACATCCAGGACGTATCGGATGCAGTTAGAACCGTGTGCGAGAGTGAAACGGATCGACTGGATTCGGAATTATCCATGGTGCGTTACATCGCCTGGGCTATTCCATCAGTAGGATTTATTGGCACGGTGCGAGGCATCGGCGATGCCCTGGGGCAGGCTCACAAGGCGGTGGAAGGTGATATTGCAGGCGTGACTCAAAGCCTGGGCGTTGCGTTTAATTCCACCTTTATCGCACTGGTCCTGAGCATCGTACTGATGTTCCTGCTACACCAGTTGCAGCTGGTTCAGGAACGATTGGTGCTTGATACCCAGGATTATTGCGACAACCGGCTGCTTCGCCACCTGCAAGTGCGGTAGAGGGCGTGGGAGTGTTACTGAGCGCACTGGAAATCAACGATACCGGCCTCACATTACTGAGCCCCGGCTCCGAGCCGGTGGTCAGTCCCGGCGTGGCTGTGCTGGATAACCGGGAGTTACTGCTTGGTGAAGCGGCGGCCAGGCAGTTTCGCCTGAGACCAGGCAATACAAACAGCCAATTCTGGGAACAATTGAACCTGGATCCACTGGCCTCAAGCACCCGGGAAATCCGCAGCTCCGCTGACCTGGTCTATTCACACCTGAAATCCATTTGGAACCCCGGCCCCGGAGAACATGAAGTGATCCTGGTGGTGCCGGGTGTATACAGCCCCCCGCAGCTGGCGCTGCTGCTTGGAATCACCAATGAATGCGGCATTCCGGTGCGTGGCGTGGTGGACACCGCGGTGGCGGCCTCCCGCTATTCATCCCCGGGTCGGCGATTGCTGCACCTGGACGTGCATCTTCACCGCATGGTCATTTCCGAACTGGAAGAAGGGCCCCTTATTCGTCGCCAGCGCAGTGACAGTATCGCTGGCGTGGGGCTCACCCAGTTAGCGGACCTGTGGTGCAACCGGATTGCCGACGCATTCGTACGCAACACCCGCTTCGACCCCATGCACCAGGCCGAGTCCGAACAACTCCTGTATGACTCTCTGCCGGGCTGGCTGGAACGCATGGAGCAAGATGGCTCCGCATTACTGGAAGTTGAATCCAGGGGACGCAAGTACCAGCTGAGCTTCAAGCGCCATCAACTTGTGGAGGCGAGTCGGGACCTGTTCCGACAAATCGCTGAGCAGGTAAACGCTCGCAGAAGTGATGCCGGGGTCCTGGTGCAGCTGACCCACACGGCAAGAGCCTTGCCCGGACTGGCAGAAGCCCTGGCCGAACTGGATAACTGCCAGGTCGTTACACTGGAAGCCCATTCGGGCGCCCTGGGGGCCATGCAACACGCAAACCAGATTCGCTGCGACCAGGACAACCTGCGATATGTGACCAGCCTGCCCTGGCACCCTCAGGAAATCGGCGAGGCTACACCCGCCAGCGGAGCGAAAGATTCGCTACCGACAGCCGGGCAAATGCCCCTGGCGACCCACATCATCCTAGGTGGAATTGCGTACCTGCCCGCCCCCCGCCTGGAACTATCAACCAACAGCGCCGGGGAACACGTCCTGGCGCACCGCGACGACACAACTCGCCCACATATTCACGCAAGCGCTGCGGGCCTGCTCCTGTCCGACGGCCACACCTGGATGATTAACGGAAAACCTGCCGAGCCGGGCCAGGCGCTGCGAGCAGGCGACCAGGTGACCGCCGACGGGGGCAAGCAGGTCCTGTTGGCCATTTCTCTGGACAAGGGATATGGCTAGAAAAAAACGCGAACTGAACGTTTTCAATATTTCTTTCCTGGACTGCATGTCCTGTGGGTTCGGTGCTGTGGTGCTGTTTTTCATGATTATCAACCACGCCTCGGAGGTACGATCGGATTCGCTGAATGAGGACCTGATTTCCGAGGTGAACCAGTTGGAGACCCTGGTGCTGGCAGGCGAGCAACGCCTGGTGCAACTGCGCAACTCCGTCGAGGAAGCCGACAAGGAAACCGCCATCACCGAAGGCCTGTCAAACAAAGTACTGGACGAACTGTCAATCACCCGGGAACAACTTGCCGACATGAGCAAGCTGACGGTGGCCCAGCAAGAACACCTGAACCAATTAAAGGCCGATCTCAAAGCCCGGGACGAAGAGCGCAAGAGACTGTTGGAGGAAGGGCGTGACCCGGAAGACGAAGGCGGCGCACTGCGAAGCTACGTCGGCCAGGGCGACCGGCAATACCTCACCGGCCTGCGAATGGGCGGCAAGCGAATCCTGATCCTGGTGGACGCCTCGGCAAGCATGCTGGACGAAACCATTGTCAATATTATCCGTCGCCGCAATATGCCGGACGAGCAAAAACTGGCATCGCGGAAATGGCAGCGGGCGCTGTCCACCGTGGACTGGCTCACCGCCCAGATCCCCAGCGACAGCAAATTCCAGATTTATGTTTTCAATACCAAGGCAACTCCCCTGCTGGAGGGGTCTGACGGAACCTGGCTGGAAACCGACCAGGGACGCAGACTGGATGAGGCTATGGAGCAACTCCGAAAAGTTGTGCCTCAGAACGGTACCAGCTTGTATGGCCCCGTCAGGGTCGCCACTGCACTAAAGCCCGCGCCAGATAACATTTACCTGGTGACTGACAGTCTCCCCACACAGGGCGAATCCCGGCCAAGAGGCTCCAAAGTCAGTGCAAAACAGCGAATGCAGTTTTTTGACGGCGCCATGCGCGGACTGCCACTGGGCATCCCCGTGAATGTCATCCTGTTTCCCATGGAAGGCGATGCCATGGCAGCGGGCGCGTTCTGGCAATTAGCCCAGGTTACTGGTGGATCCTTTATGAGTCCCTCCCGGGACTGGCCCTGAGGTAGCACCCACGTGAGAAAACGCAGAACGGTCGAAGCATCAAGTCTGTCTTTCCTGGACTGCATTTGCTGTGGCTTCGGGGCAATCATTCTGCTACTGGTGCTGACAAAGACGGCCGAGCCAATGATCATCGAGGAAAACACCCGGGAGCTGGACGGGCTGGTCACGCTTCTCCGGGAACAGCTCAACGAGATTCGTGGCGAAACCAATGTATTGAACCGGGAACTGATCAGTCGCAAGGACCAGCTGTCCGATGTAAAAGCCAGGCTCGCCAGGCTGCAAGGCGACCTGTCGTTTATCAAGGGCCAATTCGAAGCGTCACGAGAAGATTCGGTAGTTGCCAGCAAGTTATCCCAGCGTCTTTCCCGGGCCCAGCAAAGCCTGAGTGAAGAGATGAAGCGACTGTTGGGTGAGAACTATCGACGCAAGGAATTAGATTCCACCATTGGCGGCGTGCCGGTAGATTCCGAATACATCATCTTCGTCATTGATACCTCGGGAAGTATGTTCAACTACAGTTGGGACATGCTGCTGACTAAGGTTGAAGAAACACTGCAGGTGCATCCATCGGTCAAGGGCATCCAGGTGATGAACGACATGGGTGACTTCATGTTCTCGCGTTATACCAATCGCTGGATTCCCGATACGCCTGCCAGGCGCGAGGCGATTATCCAGCGTCTTAAGACCTGGACGCCATTCAGCAACTCCAGTCCGGTAGAAGGCATAACCGCGGCTATCCGGACTTTCTACGCACCCGACAAGAAAATCAGTATTTATGTCATGGGCGATGAATTCACCGGCTCTTCTATTGCCGATGTTGTGCGTACCGTGGACCGCATTAATCGCGAGGACGAAAATGGGAACCGGCTGGTGCGCATTCACGCAGTGGGGTTCCCGGTGCAGTTTGCCAACGCGCCAAGATTTCAGACTACCGGCACACGATTCGCCACCTTGATGCGAATTCTGTGCTACAAAAATGGTGGCACATTCGTCGGGTTACAGAACTACAAAGACGATAATCGATACGGACTCTAGATGAACCCAGGTGGTAACACTCTATCTACCCAGATTCGCCGGCCGGTTCGCCTTGGCGGACTGGTAATTGCCCTGGCCATACTGGCCGGGTGCACAACAACAGTCCCGATAGAAACCAACATCCCGACACCCCTGATTGCACCGATGCCAGTAAGAGTCGCGGTGTTTTACGACCCCAGCCTGACGGACTTTGAACATACCGAGGACATCGTGGGAGGTTCGGACTGGGTCGTGCAACTGGGCAACGCCAACATGACCATGTTCAACAAGCTATTCGCCTCCATGTTCGCAACGGTGGTGAAGGTTGACAGCCTCGAGCAAGCCTTTGCCGACAGCGAGGGGTATGATGCGGTCATCACACCTTCAATTGTTGAGCTGCAGATTGCCCCGCCATCGAGACTGGAGTCGGACTTCTTCGAAGCATGGGTCAAATACCGTATCGACGCCTTCGATAATGACCAAAAGCCTATTGTGAAATGGATAGTGACGGGATATGGCAAGGCCGAACCGGAAATGCTTGGCTCATCCGATGCCCTGAGTGCAGCCACGGTGACGGCCATGCGGGATGCCGCCGCCAATATTGTTATCAAGTTTAAAAAGCAGCCGCGGGTTAAAGAATGGATTGATGCACAGGAGCGAATGAATGGCCTACCTGCACACTAATCGATGCGCCCAGACTGTCCTTGTGACCGCACAAGTAACCCTCGCCCTGTCGCTGACCCTGTCCCTGAACGCTTGCGTTAACTCCACCATCGAACAGGTCAAGCAGCCCGGCGTTGCCTTCGACAACGCCGACTCCATCGTCATCCTTGCACGGCGCCATCAAAACGCCTCGGAAACCGAGGCCAGTTTTACCGAATGCGTCGAAGCACGCTTGTCAGAAGAAAGCACCCACTTGAAAGTGCACCCGCAAAAGGCGTTTATCGATGCCATGTTCCCATGGTTCGAACCCGGAACCGCACCGGTAACCACCGACGCAATTCCCGAGCTACTGGCCAATCCCGGAGTACGTAGCCAGATTGACCAAACCGGGGTGCGGTACGTGGTTTGGCTTGACGGCAGTACCCAGCGCATCGATAGCGGGGGCACCATGTCCTGCGCGGTAAGCCCCGCTGGCGGAGGCTGCCTGGGCTTTGGGTGGTGGGAAGATGCGGCCGACTATGAAGCGACCATCTGGGATTTGCGAACCGCCTCCACTACCGGAATGGTCAGCGCTGATGTCAGTGGCACCAGCTACATGCCTGCGCTGGTCGTCCCGATCCCCTTGATTGCCCGCACCCAGGCAGCGGCCTGCAAAGGTCTGGCCAAGCAGTTATCACAGTTCCTGGGGGGAGCCCCGGTGGACCTGGGCTCCGAGTAAACAAGCCTTACTTCACGGTCTTGAGAAAATCCCCTGCACCGGGTTCCTGCCCTGGCTCAAGGTCGTTGATCAAGCGCAATATTTGCAGAGAATAACCGGAAATCGGAGATTCTTCGGCCAGTTGCTCCAGGGTCGTGCCGGGCTCGGCACGGATAACCTTGATCACCGGCTGGCTGGCCAGGTGACGTTCCGAATATTGCAGTCGGTCAAAACTGAAGATAGTGGAAATAAAGTCCTGGTCCCTGGCGATCTTGCTCAGGTCATTACGCCCCGACCCTGAAAACACGTAAGCGCTTCGAGTGGGTGCATCGAAAACCACCGCGAGTCGCAGGGGTCGCATCCCGAAGGGAGACCTGGCTCTTTCGGCAATTGCGATGAACCCCGGTTTACCGGCAATCGTAATGTCCGTGTCGTCCTTTAAATTCTTTAGGCCCAGTGCATTGGCCACAAACTGGCGAGGAGTCTGACCCTTGGCATAGCTCATGCGAGTCACGGTAATCGCCGCATCACTGTCGGGCGAATAAGCAATGACTGCATTCTTCTCGCTCTCGACTCTCCAGCCCTGTGGAAAGTTGAATTTCACCCTCAGGCGTTCATGGTAAAAACGGTTGTCCCTGACCACCCCGCCAGCGTGGCTCTTGCCCCATGCCAGCCCGTCGATGTTCTCCAGAAACAACTGGCGGCGAATCATGGCCGGATCGCCCGGACCCTCCGCGGCGGCAGCCTGTACAGCCTCCGCAAGACGTGTGTCATTGTCAGGGTGACTGGCAAGCCAACCGTGATAGATCTGTGGCTCGCGCTTTTCCTGCCTGGCCCGGCCGATTTCGAAGGACTCCCGTCGCTTCAGGATGTCGATCACCTCGAGCATCTGGGCTGGCGGGTACCCGGTCTTGGCCATGTACCTGGCGCCCAGCTCGTCAGCCTCCAGTTCCATCTCTCTGCCATAACCGCTTACCAGCGCTCCCCCCAACATTCCACCAAGGTCCATGGCGGCCACAGAACCGGTGGCCACCCCCGTCACCAGTGAGCCGGCGCTGAGTAGCTTGGAAGTGCTGTCCTGGCGCACAGCATGCCGCCCGGTGACATGCCCGATCTCGTGACCCAGTACCGCTGCAAGCTCAGCCTCCGAATTCAGGAAAGCGAGCATCCCACGGGTGATGTAAATATAGCCCCCGGGCAATGCAAAGGCATTGACCATGTCGTCATCCAGCAACAGAAAATGGAAGGCAAGTTCGCTGCGCTCGCTAACTGCGGCAAGACTTTGGCCCACCTTGTTGATATAGGCTTGTAGCGCCTCGTTAGTGTAGGGCGGGTATTGCTTCATAATTTGCTGGTGGTTTTCCTCGCCCAGCCTTATCTCCGTCTCCTCGGACATCATGACAAGGTCTACGCCGCCGGTCGCAGGATTTGAGGCGCAGCCCGTCAATCCGGCGCTGGCCACCAGCAGGCAGGAACCCAGTAAAACCAAGGCCCACGAAAATGATTGTCGTCGCATCTCCAAACTCCCGCTGGAATTGCCCGTGTGTCACTAAACGCTCTCAAAATACCAGCTTTTCTGCAAATCCCACGGGCATTTGACCTTTCAGCCCGGGTTTTCGATATATCACGAACGGATATTGGACCGGCAGTGATATAATCACCGGTTCGTACGAATTGACCAAGGAGATCCCCATGGCTCAGCCAGCCAACGCACTGAAGCCCGAAATTTGCCTTAGCCAGCTCAAGGAAATGCGGGACCACGGTGGAACGGCGCTTACCCCCGGCTTGGCCGATGAGGTCATTCTGCGCTTTCTCGGGAAGGACTCCGGACTAGATCAGGCCATTGAGCGCGCCTATGGGGCGTTCCTGGATCTGAAGAAAACAGAACATGAATTGCTGGCCCTGGACGAAGCTGAACAGCTGGTGCGCACCCAGGAAGGTTTCACCAATTTTTACCGGGATGATGCCATCAACCCCTACGTCGCTCTGTCGGCCCAGGGTCCCTGGGTCATCACCCTGAAAGGCGCAGTGATTTACGACTGCGGCGGCTACGGCATGCTGGGCTTCGGCCACGCCCCGGAGGCGGTACTGGCGACCATGTGCCAGCCCCACACCATGGCCAACATCATGACTCCCAGCATCAGCCAACTGCGTTTCGTCAGGGCGCTGAACAAGGAACTGGGGCATACCCGCAAGGATGGCAACCCTTTTGATACTTACCTGTGCCTGAACAGCGGTTCCGAATCGGTAGGCCTGGCATCGCGTATCGCGGATATTGGCGCCAAGGAAATGACTGACCCGGGCGCTCGGCACGAAGGTAAGGAAATTCGCGGCTTGACCCTCAAAGGCAGTTTCCACGGCCGCACCGACCGCCCCGCCCGTCACTCGGATTCGACTCGAAGCGCATACCGCAAGCACCTGGCCTCGTTCAGGGATCTCGACTACTTGATAACCGTTGAGCCAAACAACATTCAGCAGTTGGAGGAAGTCTTTGCCCAGGCTGAGAAAGACAATATCTTTATCGAGGCCTTCTTCATGGAACCGGTCATGGGTGAAGGCAACCCTGGCCACGCGATTGATCCGGCTTTCTATGCCCGTGCACGGGAATTGACCGCAGAGAACAATACCCTGCTCCTGGTTGATTCCATCCAGGCGGGTTTGCGAGCCCAGGGCGTGCTCTCTATCACCGACTATCCCGGCTTCCGCGAACTGCCCGCGCCGGATATGGAAACCTATTCCAAGGCCCTGAATGCCGGCCAGTATCCCCTGTCCGTGCTGGCCCTGTCCGGTCGCGCCGCCACCCTGTATCGCCAGGGCGTTTACGGCAACACCATGACCAGCAACCCGCGAGCCCTGGATGTGGCCGTAACCGTGCTGGAACTACTGACCCCCGAAATTCGAGAGAACATCCGCATCCGGGGCAAGCAATTGCTGGATGGCCTGGGCAAACTGATAGACGAATTGGGCGACGCTGTAACCAAGGTCCAGGGAACCGGCCTGCTGCTGAGCGCAGAGCTCAATCCCCGTTACAAGTGCTACGGGGCCGGCAGCACCGAAGAATACCTGCGCCACCAGGGCCTGGGCGTTATCCACGGCGGCACCAATTCGCTGCGGTACACGCCCTACTTCCTCATGGATGCCGAAGATGTGGACCTGATCGTCGAACTGACCCGGGATGCCCTGCTGAACGGTCCCACGGCCTAGAAGAATCGAGTTGCCCGGTGCGGATTGACTTGCCGCACCGGGAACCCGGTTAATCCGGCCCTTGCCAAGGCCCTGAAGGCACCGTATGTTTTCCCTCGCTGTCGTGAATTTCGGCGGTGAGGACACGTAATGACATTCAAGAAGCGACAAAAGCTGGGTAAATACCGGATAGGCGGGTGCATCGCCAAAGGCCCCCTG
>JBFFTZ010000058.1:0-10899 GCA_041571575.1 Gammaproteobacteria bacterium
AAGCATACGAAAATATCCGGACTCCCGTGTAGCAGGGATCTCTTTGATTTGGTTCCAAGGTGAATTCGATTGATTAAAACCAGCCCGCGGCCGAAGTGAGACCGGATGTAACTCCTGGTGCGGGACCCGGCGATTGGTGTCGCCGGGTGGCCGCACCAATCAAGTTGTGGTTAGTCGTTATGGGCTCTGACTAACATATTGTAGAGCCTGTCTTTTAGATAGACACGGCGCTTTTTCAAATTCTCGGCATAATGATCGGCGGCTGGGGTAATGTCCTCATCAATGTTGTAAATTTGTGAATCGAGAACCGTGTACTCCTCAAACATGTCCCGGAATCCCTGGTCCATCGTATGCAACTGGCGCATCAACGGAACGTACTCTGGAAATTCCTGGTCAAGAGGATGGTGTTCTATTGGCATCTCTAACCTCCTCAAGGTTTTCCTAGAATTCGTCTCCAACACTAGAACTGGAAAATCCAACGGTCAAATCAAGCACCCCTGGGCCTGTCGGTTTTTTCGTATCCGCACAAACTGCACTCCACTAAATTCAATGCCCTACGAGCTTTAGACTAAATCCAGCCCGAGTTTAATTAAAATAACTTTTGCGCAAAACCTCTCAAACCCGGTATGCGCAACCCACTTGCAGTCCTCGTTTTATCACCGAATCAATGGGCCCAAACAGCGCGAACCGGCACGCCCTGTTCCGGGCGAATCAGAAATCGCCAACCACTGGCAGGCCTTCCCAGCCAACGGCAAAGCTGTGATAGCGTTGAGCCAAACCCCAAGCCCGAGCGAGGACCCAAGCATGACCGAAGCAATTTTCGAAACTGACGCGTACCAAAAGGACTGCCGGGCCCGGGTAGTGGAACTCGATTCCGAGGGTATTATCCTGGACCGGACGGTGTTTTATCCGGTGGGGGGCGGACAGCCCGGCGACACCGGATGGCTGCAATGGGGCGATGGTCAGCGCCTGCAACTGACCGGCGCCCGCAGGCGGGAGGATGGCGAAATTCTGCACCTGGCCGACCCCGACCAACCCTGGCCCCTAGCCGGCACAGAAGTCCAGGCAATCCTGGACTGGGATCGTCGCTACCAACACATGCGAATGCACACCTGCATGCACCTGTTGGGAATAGTGCTCCCCCACGGGGTGACAGGAGGAAATATCACCGCCCAGAGAAGCCGCCTGGACTTCGACATGGAGGAGCCGGTGGACAAGGATGCGGTCAATCAAGAATTAAACCAACTCATCCAGGCCGGTCACCCGGTTTCCACACTGTGGATTACCGGAGAAGAACTGGCGGCCCAACCGGAACTGGTGAGAACTCTTTCGGCAGCGCCCCCGAAAAGTGCAGGCAGGATCAGGCTCCTGAAGATCGCTGAACTGGACCTGCAGCCCTGTGCTGGAACCCATGTCTTGAATACATCCGAAATCGGCCTCGCCAGTGTAGTCAAGACAGAAAAAAAAGGTCGCCACAATAGACGAGTACATTTGGAGTTGGCGAAGCCGGAATAGCCGGTAGGATCTAATACCGTTGAACTACTAGCGGATTGACGCCGGGTGGGTTAGTTTACCCTTTGTAAAAGGACATTTAATTAAAAAAAGCCGCGATAGATTTCGCGTTGCACACTTAAAACAAAGGTAAATTGGAGTGTCCCAGTCGGCGCCCGTTCTACTGCTTATAGATGCAAATCCGGATGATGTCCGCCTCGTCAGAGGTGAACTCGCTAATGCAAGGCATGATGACTACGACGTCCAGGTAGCCGAAACCCTGGCTACCGCACTGGAACGTATTCGGCTGGGCGGAATAAGCGTCATCCTGATGGACCTGGTGCTTCCCGACACCCAGGGAATCGCTGCATTTCTGCGGGTATATCCCAAGGCTGGCAATGTGCCGGTCATTGTTCTGGTAGACCAGAAAGATGAAGACCTTGGACAACTCGCGGTCGAGAAAGGCGCGCTGGACTACCTGGTAAAACAGCAGGTAGTGAGTAACCTGCTCGTAAAGTCCCTGCGCTATGCGACCGACAGAACCCATACACTGATAGCCCTGAAGGCCTCGGAAGCCAAGTATCGCGAGTTATTCCAGAACGTAACAGCCGGCGTATTCCAGACATCCATAGACGGGAAGTTCCTGAGCGCGAACCCGGCAATGGTGAGACTTCTGGGGTATGAGTCCGAAGAGGAATTGCTGGGGCTGGACATCGCAAAAGATGTCTACATGTATCCGGACTCCCGTGACAACTGGGCCAAGAGCATCCAGGAAAAAGGTGAGATCCGCAATTCCGAGCTGGTCCTGCGAAAGCGAGACGGAACCAAGATCGTGGTGCTGGAAAATGCCCGAGCAGTTCGGAACCAGACTGGCGAGATCATGTATTACCAGGGTGCGCTGACAGATATTACCGAGGCCCATGAGCAGTCGAAGAAGCTGTCGTATGACGCAAGTCACGACGCACTCACCGGACTGGTAAACCGTCGGGAATTTGAAATCAGGGTCGAGCAGGTGCTTGAAGCCGCGAAGTCTAACGACGTCGAGTATGCCGTTTGCTATCTCGACCTGGATAAATTCAAAATCATCAATGACAACTGCGGTCATGTTGCCGGCGACGAATTGTTGCGACAGCTGGGTACGGTGCTCCAAGCCAGGATTCGTCAGGGCGATACCATTGCCCGGCTCGGCGGCGACGAGTTCGGCGTGCTGCTTAACCACTGCTCGCTGGATAATGCGATACAGGTAAGCAAAAACCTGCTGCGCACCATCAAGGAGTTCAAATTTGCCTGGGATCAGCGTTATTTCACCCTGGGGGTGAGCATAGGCCTGGTACCGATAGATGAATCGTTCGGCAGCGTCTCGGACGTGCTTTCTGCTGCCGATGCCGCCTGCTATACCGCCAAGGACAGAGGGCGTAACCGGTTGCATATCTATGAGCCGAACGACAAGGAACTGGGGCACTACAGGGGCGAGATCCAGTGGGCCGCCAAGGTCAAAAAGGCCCTTCGAAACGATGAATTTACACTGGATGTGCAGCCCATCGTCCCGATGTTGCCGGGAGCCTCAAATCAGCAGTACCTGGAAGTCCTTGTCCGAATGATGGACGAAAACGGACGGCAGATTCCCCCGGGAGCATTCCTGCCCACGGTTGAACGTTACAACCTGATGGGAAATCTTGATTGCTGGGTGATTGAGCATTCGCTGAAGGCATTTGGCGAGGATCCCAAACTGCTCGCACAAATTGGCCGGGTATTTATCAATCTTTCCCGGGATAGCCTGCAAGACAGTAATTTCCCGGATATCGTGGCGGACTTGTTACGAGCGGGACGATTGCCTCCCCACAAGCTGTGTTTCGAAATCACCGAAGCCGCAGCGATGTCCAACCTGACAAAGGCTAACCAGACCATCAATTCTATTCGCGAACTGGGCTGCAGATTCGCCCTGGATGATTTTGGCACGGGCATAAGCTCTTTCGCCTACCTGAAAGTCCTCAATGTGGACTACCTGAAGATTGATGGCGCCCATATTCGAGACCTGGCCGACGACAAGGGGGACTTCGAAATCGTAAAGGCGATTACCCATGTGGGTCACGCACTGGGTCGCGAAGTGATCGCCGAATCAGTGGAAAGCAAGCGCGTCCTGGATGCCTTGAAAGAAATTGGCGTGGACTTTGTCCAGGGATACACCATTGCACCACCCCATAATATTCGCCAGATAGGCGCAGCCCCGCCGCCTAAATCCTTAATAGGCGAAGTCATTAATCCCCGGTAGCAACGTCTCTGCGCCCAAGCCTCGTGGTTTCGACGCTGCAAGACCTTGATCGTCTCCGGGTTTGAAGTCGATGGCATCAGACTGGACCACGGTCAGTAAATCGCCATTGTCCGGCACGACCTCGACCTCCGATCCGGTTTCCCCATTGACGGCCTTCTCGACTGCCTTGCCTGGGACGCCCCCCCAATACCTCCCACTGCCGCAGCGACTGCCGAACCGGTCGCTTCGCCACCCACGGCTGTGGCCGAGATATAGCCGCTCCACCCCCGTAAAGCTCCAAAATCATGGGCCAGGCCAATCGGAAAACCCTTGATTCCTCATTACAATCAACACCTTAGTTTAGTGATCCGTGAACAAACAGGGTGCATGGCCTGGTTTAGCCGGTCGTGAAGAGCTCTTTCCGACCTGGCAAAAAACCAGGAATACTTCGGTTTACCCTGCTATACCCGTCAACATTGAGCGTCTAAATTCAAAGACAAGAGAGGGAAGACAACTGCGCAGGATTGTGCCCGCTACTCAACGTGGCTCCGGATTAGTCCGGATTCATGTTAACCGGCACAGCCCGCCCGGGGTTGTCGCCCAGAGTGAAACCTAGCGAAGAAGGCCACCAATTATGAGCCAATACAAAACTCAGGATATCCGGAATATCGCGCTAATCGGTCACGCCGGCGCGGGCAAGACATCGTTAACGGAAGCTCTGCTGCATCGATCCGGAACGATCCCTGCCCGCGGTGAATTAAGTCGGGGAACGACCGTATGCGATTTTGATCCCCAGGAACGCGCGATGCAGCATTCCATCAACCCGGCCCTGTGCCACTTCAATCACAAGAACCATCGCATCAATATCCTGGACACCCCCGGATACCCGGACCTGCTGGGCCGCTCAATCAGCGTGCTGTCCGCAGTTGAAACCGCGGTACTGGTCATAAACAGCCAGGAAGGTATCGAACTGGGAACACGACGCATGATGGAAGCCGCCAAGCGCGGCAAGTTGTGCCGGATGATCGTGGTAAACAAGATCGACCAGGGCATAGGAAAAATCAACGAACTGGTGGCCGAAATTCAGCAAGTCTTTGGAGCCGAATGCTTACCGCTGAATCTGCCAACAGAGGGTGGCTCAGCTGTCGAAGATTGCTATTTCAATGATCATGGCAAGCCTACCGCGGTGAGTTCGGTCGAGGAAGCTCATCAGCAAATGATCGACCAGGTTGTAGAAGTCGATGAATCGCTGATGGAAGACTACCTGGAAAGTGGCGAAGAGCCTTCTCCCGGCAAGCTGCACGACGCCTTTGAACAAGCACTCAGAGAAGGACACCTGATTCCGATTTGCTTTACCTCCGCCGAGACAGGCGTGGGCATTACCAAGCTACTGGAAATATTTTCCCAGCTTGCTCCCAGCCCCAGCGAAGGAAATCCTCCGGCATTTGTTAAAGGAGAAGGCAGCGACGCCAAGCCGGTGGAGTTATCCACTGACCCAGATGCCCACGCCATCGCGCGGGTGTTCAAGATCGCGATTGATCCTTACCTTGGGAAACTGGGCATTTTCCGAATTCACCAGGGCACCGTGAAGTCGGGTGGTCAATTGTTCGTCGGCGACCATCGCAAGCCCATCAAGGTAGCCCATCTTTACAATGTTCAGGGTAAGGACATGGTGGAAGTTCCCCATGGAATTCCTGGCGATATCTGCGCTATCAACAAGGTCGACGAATTATTCTACGACGCCGTCCTGCACGATTCCCACGACGAGGATAATTACCACCTCAAGTCAATCAAGCTTACTCCGCCAATGCTGGGCCTGGCATTACTGCCAAAAAACCGGGGCGACGAACAGAAGTTGTCCGATGCCCTGCACAAGATGATTGCCGAAGACCCGTCCCTGAGACTGGAGCACGATGCCTCGGCAAACGAAACCGTTATGTACGGCATGGGCGACCTGCACTTGAGAATCGTGCTGGAAAAGATGAAAGACCAGATGAACGTGGAGGTGGATACCAGCCCGCCGACCATTCCTTACCGGGAGACCATTACCCGCAAGGCCGAGGGGCATCACCGGCACAAGAAGCAAACCGGCGGGGCGGGCCAGTTTGGCGAGGTTTACCTGTCAATCGAACCCCTTGAGCGGGGAGAAGGATTCGAGTTCCAAAGCAAGGTAGTGGGCGGCACAATTCCCGGGCAGTTCATTCCGGCGGTGGAAAAAGGTGTCCGCAGCGCCATTGAGGGCGGCGCCATTGCAGGCTTCCCGCTGCAAGACATCCGGGTCACGGTGCACGATGGCAAACACCACCCTGTGGATTCCAAGGAAATTGCATTCGTGGCAGCTGGTCGCAAAGCCTTTCTGGACGCAGTTTCCAAGGCCGGACCCATCATCCTGGAACCCGTGGTCAACCTGCACATTAACGTGCCCGCTGACAGCATTGGCGGCGTAACCGGCGACCTTTCAAGCATGCGAGGACGAATTTCTGACCAACGAATGTTGTCGGGCAACCAGGCCATCGTGGAAGGCCAGGCCCCACTTGCCGAAATGGAAGGCTATTACGCCAAGCTGAAATCTCACAGCGCCGGCGAGGGCTCATACACCATGGAATTCAGCCACTATGAGCCGGCTCCACACCCCGTGCAAAAAGCCCTGACGGAGAACTTCGTCAGTGGAGGAGACGACGACTAGGCTCCTGCCAATCCCTGCCCCGGTCTTCGCCGACCGGGGCGCTATTGGCCCTGACAACCCATTCGCAACCAGCTCGATAGAACTATCCGGTCGCAGCCATTGCCTCGGCGGGTCAGGCACCCTAGCATCGGGGTATCCCATTCAGACCAGGTGAGCTTGCCATGTCCGGCGCAACATCTTCCGACGACTTCAGCCCTTGCGGCGTTCTGACGCTAACCACCGATGTAGGCCACAAGGGCCCCTTCATTGGCACTATGAAGGGCCAGATTCTCAGGCGACTGCCCCAGGCCAACATCGTGGACCTCACGCATGAATGTTCGGTGCATTGGCCCGCCGAGGCGGGATTCTGGATCTCCCGGGCCTATCCCTACTTTCCAACGGGAACGGTGCATGTCGCGGTGGTTGATCCCGGGGTTGGAAGTTCCCGGGAGTTAATATTGCTACTGCGTGACGGGCATGCGTTCCTTGGCCCGGACAACGGCCTGCTGGAACCCCTGTGCAACGACCGGGTGCCGTGGAAGGCCTGGCGAATCAGCCAGCAAAGTGTGGCCCACGTGGGACTGGATCACGTCAGCGCAACCTTCCATGGACGGGACCTTTTCGCCCCGCTGGCCGCGGAAATCGCCGCCGGCCGGTTGTTACCCCGGAATGTGGGCACAGCCACCCGGGAGCTTGTCCCGTCAATTCTGGAAGCGCCGGAAAAAATTGGCGCGTCGGTGCATGGCGTGGTGGTGACCGTTGATCATTTCGGGAACCTGATCAGCAATATCGACCAGTCGCTGCTCGAGTCTTTTTCCAATCCCGTGGTACGCACCGGAGGGCACGAGTTCCCCATGCTGAAAACCTATGGGCAGGTGACGCCGGGAGAATACCTGGCGCTGGTGAACTCTTTCGGGGTCATCGAGATCGCCTGCGCCGAGCGCAGTGCGGCAGACGGCCTGGGACTGGAACGTGGGGCGCCGGTAGTGATCTCCGAGGCCGGCTAGAGCCACTCAGGAAACAGGCAGGCCCACAGGACAGCTCACACCGGTACCACCCAGCCCGCAGTATCCGGCGGGGTTCTTGGCAAGATATTGCTGGTGATAGTCCTCTGCGTAATACATCACCGGCGCGGATAACACTTCGGTAGTCACGGGCTGGTAGCCGGCTTTGCGCAGGACCAGGTCATAGGCCTGCCGCGAGGCCAGCGCCTCGGCCTGCTGGTCCTCGTCAAAGGTATAAATGCCCGAGCGGTACTGGGTGCCCACATCGTTGCCCTGGCGCATGCCCTGGGTGGGGTTGTGAGACTCCCAGAACAATTTCAGAAGCTCCTGGTAGCTGATCACCTCCGGATCGAAAATCACCTGGACCACTTCATTATGGCCCGTGCCACCGGTGCATACCTCCCGATAGCTGGGATTAGGGGTATAGCCGCCGGCATATCCCACGGCGGTGCTGTACACACCTTCAGCCTCCCAGAAACGGCGCTCGGCACCCCAGAAACACCCCATCCCGAACATTGCCTTCCGGAATCCCGGAGGGAACGGGCCCTTCAGGGGGTGTCCGTTCACATAATGGCTTTCCGGCACAGCGACCGCCTGGTCTCGCCCAGGCAGGGCGGCCTCGGGTTTCGGCATCGTTGTCTTGTCAAATTGGCCCGGCATATTGGTGTAATCCTCTGAATTCCGCGGTCGCAATCAACCTCACAGTACAGTGTTGCGGTCAAAGCCCAGAAACTCAAGCCCCACTATTGCTTCAATGTCTGGTTATAATCGGATGCTTCTGCTCACGACAACCCAAACATAAGGAGCGCCCCCGTGCATACCGGAGACGTTCAGAAAAACTGGTCCTCACGCCTGGTATTCCTGATGGCAGCCGTCGGTGCCGCCGTCGGCCTGGGAAATATCTGGAAATTTCCCTATACCGCCGGCGTCAGTGGTGGCGGGGCCTTCGTCCTTATCTACATGGGCGCCGTACTGGCCATCGCGATTCCTATCGTCATGGCCGAACTGCTCATCGGCCGACGAGCACGGCGCAGCCCGATTGAGTCGTTCAAAAAACTCGCTACCGAGGCTGGCGCGAGCCGGGGCTGGCAAATCACCGCCTGGCTCAACCTGGGCGCCGCTTTCCTGATACTGAGTTTCTACAGCGTGATTGCCGGCTGGGCGATGGCCTACGTTCCCAAGCTCGCCATGGGCGTGTTCGCGGGTGCTGATGCCAAGCTGACCAGTGGCCAGTTCGCAGAACTGCTGTCCTCCCCGTGGACCCTGATTATTTGGCACAGTGTATTCATGGGGCTCAGCGTGGCCATCGTGGCCCGCGGAGTGCAACAAGGCATCGAATCGGCGGTCAAGTTCCTGATGCCCGCCCTGTTTATCATGCTGCTGCTGATGGTGTTTTATGCCGCCGTCGCCGGTGACATGGCGGCCGCCGTAAACTTTCTGTTCGCGGTGGACTTCAGTAAGGTCACCTCGGACGTCGTGCTCTCGGCCGTGGGCCAGGCATTCTTCTCGGTCAGCGTTTCCATGGGCATCCTGGTGGCCTATGGCGCCTACCTGCCGGAAACGGTCAACATTCCCAAGGCAGCCGCCATCATCGCGTTCGCCGACACCATGGTGGCGATCCTGGCCGGGCTGGCCATTTTCCCGCTGGTATTCGGAAACGGCCTGGATCCGGCTGAAGGCCCGGGGCTGATTTTTGTCACCCTGCCCATCGCCTTCGGCAATATGCCCCTGGGTTCGCTGTTCGGCTCGGTCTTCTTCCTGTTGCTGGTATTTGCCGCGCTCACCTCCTCCATCGCCCTGATGGAACCGGTGGTAGCCTGGGCCCAGGAAAACCGCCAGGTAAAACGCAGCGTCACAGCCACCGTCATCGGTTTTGCCGCCTGGGGAACGGGCCTGGCAACAGTCTTTTCCTTTAACCTGCTGTCGGACTTTCACCCACTGCCCTTCACGCCACTGGAAGGGAAGACGATGTTCGACCTGCTGGACTTCACGACCACCAACTTGATGCTGCCGGTGGGCGGCATCCTGATCGCGATATTCGCAGGGTGGATCTTGTCCTCCGAAAGCACCAGGGAAGAACTGGGACTGCCGGACGGGATGCTGTTCAAGGCCTGGCAGCTTTTGCTGCGCATCGTTGCCCCCCTGGCCCTGGCCAAGGTTCTGTGGGACGGACTGGGTATCAGCTAGAACACAGCTAGCTGACTGCCCAGTGGCATAGCTGGGCGGTGAGAATCGCCAGGTAGTTGCCCAGCGCATAACCGATCAGCGCCATGAGTATCGCCACGGGCACCAGGGACTGCCGATGGTAGGCCGCCACCACCGGTGCCGAGGCCGCGCCGCCCACATTGGCGGCCGAAGCAATTGCCGCGCTGTGCACATCGACTTTGAAAATCCATGCCCCGGCCAGGCAGAAAGCCCCGTGGATAAAGATCCAGATGTAGGCGCCCATGACAAAGGCCGGCGCCTGGGCAAGGCCCGACAGGCTCGCCCGGGCACCCATGCCCGCCACGAACACATAGACGATGGCTGTCGCCAGGGCCTGGGATCCGGGCAGCTTGCTGGCGCGGGTTGTCGACAAGAGCAGTGCGAAGGTGGTGATCAGGATCACCCGCCAGGTGGCCGTACTCAGCACCGGCGCGACCTCGGGCAGCATCGGCGCCAATACGCTGGCAACCCAGGTCACGCCAAGCCCCAGCACACCCAGGTACAGGTACTCGCGCATGGCCACGGGCCGCTCTTCCTCGTGAAGTTCAGCCGCGTTGCGCTCCATGTTCTCTAGGCGATCTGCCGGCACCCTGGCCCAGGCATTGAATTTCTCGGCAAACGCCTTGGACCCCAACAGTATCGGCAGCCAGACCACATACACCAGGTTATCCGCCAGGATTGCCAATCCCAGTTGAGAAGGCGGCGTGTCCAGGGCAGCGGCCACCGCCCCCATGTTTCCCGTTCCCCCGATCCAGCTTCCCGCCAGGGCGCCGAAACCCTTCCAGGCATCCTCCGCCAACCATCCGTGCACCACCACGTAGGAGACCACACCACCGACCACCACGCCGACGCTGCCCATGAGCATCACCAGCACACCCCCTCCCATGACCTTCACCGCGGCGGGCACATTGACCGTCAGCAGCATCAACACAATAAACACCGGCAACGCCAACTCACTGAGCTGGGAATAGACCGGGGAGGCGCCTGGCAACACTCCCAGGTTGTTCAGAATCATCGGGGTGGCATAGATCCAAAGCAGCGGCGGGAAGACGTTGAAAATCCGCCAACGGGTGACCTGCTCCAGTCGAAAATAAAAGGCTGCGACCCCCACCAGGATGGCGAGGACTCCGATATCTGATTCAATCATTGCGCTCTCTTTGCTCGGGCAAACTGGCGCCTATTGTTATCGCAGGTGTCCGCACGAGGCAAGGCAAAAGCCCGGAATCAGCCAAAAATCACTGAAACTGCGAGCACACTGCAGCTGTTGGCCCCGGCCGTCTTCC
>JBFFTZ010000059.1:0-10830 GCA_041571575.1 Gammaproteobacteria bacterium
TCTTGGCTCTTTCCTGAAGAAAGAATGGTGGCCAGGGGCGGAATCGAACCACCGACACGCGGATTTTCAATCCGCTGCTCTACCAACTGAGCTACCTGGCCACTTTTTCAAACTGTCGTGCCGGAAGCGGCGGATTTTCAATCCTTGCCTACCCTGTCGCTTGCGCGACCCCGCTACCTGGCCACTTTTTCAAACTGTCTTGATGATAGGCCAAAGGCAATCATCAAGGGCGCGTATTAAACCGGGACTGAGGCCCACAGTCAAGCCAAAAGCGGCTGTCGGGACCATCCGGGCAAACCACACCAGGATATTCTACTCCTCCGGAGTGAATCCTTCAGGTTTGGTCGCCCCGCCGAAGAAGAAAAATTTCTCCATTTCTTCTTCCAGGAATTTGCGAGCCTTGGGTTCGATGGGAGTCAGGCGATACTCGTTGATGAGCATGGTCTGGTGGGCCAGCCAACGCTGCCAGGCCTCCTTGGAGACGTTGTCGTACAACCGCTTCCCCAGGTCTCCGGGATAGGGAACCCAGTCCAGGCCCTCGGCCTCGCGACCCAGCAACACACATTTCACCATTCTGGCCATGCCTACTTCCTCACCTTGTCTTTGATACAGGACTGTCCTGATCCAGCCTCTCCAGCAATCGCTGGACCGGCGCAGCCAGCCCCAACTGAGCCGACAGGCCGTGTTTATACCAGACCCGCTCCGCCTCGGCCACGTTACCCCCTGTGGCAGCCCCCATATTCAACAACACCGGGGAGATGTCCAGGTGAAAATGACTGAAGGCATGCCTGAAGCCGTCCAACTGACTGACCCCGTCCGGACTGGCTCCCAGGTGTTCCCGGGTCCAGTCCTCCGGCGCCTGCTCCTGTGGTGCCTCGGGTAGGCACCACAGCCCGCCCCACAATCCCGATGGGGGACGCTTTTGCAGCAAGACCGCGCCGTCCTCGCGCCTGGCCACCAGCCACCGGGCCTGGCGGACCGGCAGGACTTTCTTCGGTCGCCTGCCAGGAAACTCGGCAATCCTGTCCTGGGCCAGGGCTTCGCAGGTCCCGTTGAACGGACACTGCTCACACTGGGGCTTGCTGCGACGGCACACGGTCGCCCCCAGGTCCATGATGGCCTGGGTATAGGTTTCCACCTCCACGGCCGGGGTGCAGGCATCCGACAGCGCCCACAGGCGCTGTTCCACGGCCCGCTGCCCCGCCCAGCCTTCCACCGCAAAATGCCGAGCCAGCACCCGCTTCACGTTGCCGTCCAGTATCGGGTGACGCTGACCCGAAGACAGGGCAAGAATGGCCCCGGCAGTGGAGCGGCCTATCCCCGGCAGGCTCTGCATTTGCTCGATATCCGTTGGAAAAACGCTATCAAAGTCGTTCACCACCACCTGGGCCGCCTTGTGCAGGTTGCGAGCCCGGGCGTAATAGCCCAGGCCGGACCACAGGCCCAGCACCTGGTCTTCCGGGGCCCGGGCCAGGGACTGCACATCGGGGAAGCGGGCCATGAATCGCTCAAAATACGGGATGACCGTGGCTACCTGGGTCTGCTGGAGCATGATCTCCGAGATCCAGACCCGGTAGGGGGCCTTGTCGGTTTGCCAGGGCAGGTCGTGGCGACCGAAGCGCGCGTGCCAGTTCACCAGGCGTTGTGAGAATGAATCAGATGCCATTACCGATCAGTCCGGTGAGGAATGCGCCACGTCCAGTTCCCGGGCTGCCGCCTCAAGCCGCTGCAGCGCGTCCTTGCCACCCTTGGTTAGCACATAGCGAATGATCGGCGGACCGATCAGCGGCGGCACCCAGAACTTGGGGGTCAACTCCATGCGATAGACCAGGCGCGTGCTCTCACCGTCTGCGGTGAGCACCCACTCGGTCACCCCCTGCTCCAGGTTGCTGAACTGGGGAATGACCGTGGCCACGATTCTCTGGTTGGACCGGGTGTCCAGGCGCTCGACTTTTTCCACGTTGCGGCAGACGAAGAGCATGCAGCCCTGGGCCAGGGTATACACCCGTGGCGCTCCATCTGGACCGGGCTCCAGGTACCGACTTTCCTCGTAGACGCTGCTTAGCCTGGTGAAGTTGTCGTAATCCAGCAGAACCTGGTAGACCGACGGCACACTCGCCTCCAGGATGCTCTCGGACACCATAAAATACCGGTCGTCGGTATTTGAGACCTGGATATCAATCAGTTCGGCGGCTGCGGCAAGGCCTGGACAGAACACCGTTCCTGCCAGTAACGCAAACACCACCGACCAGGCTGAAAACCTGTCTTTACGCAATTTGCCCAAGCCTAGTTACCGAACAACTTTTTCTTCCACTCATCGACCTTTTCTTCGATCTTCTCCTTGGCCTTTTCCTTGATCACGTCCTCCACGTCCACCGTGATCTTGGGCTCACTCAAGGTGCCGCCAATACGCAGGGGAATGGTCGCCCCGCGAAGATCACCCAGGTCCTGGGTGGCATCGGCGGGGGGCGCTTCATGCACCCTGGCCTTCAGGCGGTAATCCAGTGTCTGCTTCGCCAGGTCTACCCCGCCCGCACCGGTGATCTTCATCACCGGATTGGAAATATCCAGGTCATCACTGCTGATCACGCCATCTTTTACCGTGGCGCTGACCTTCATGGCATCAAACGGCGTGCGCTTCTCGCCGCTGCGGGCCGGCGGCGCCTGCTTGGCCAACAGTGACTGTGCCCGCTGAAGCTCGTATACCAGGTCCACCCCTTCCAGGGCTCCCTCGCTCACCGCCAGGTCCAGGTTGCCTGACAGCGAGGCCAGCATGCCTTTCACGGTTTTCCCGGTGGCTGACAGGGTGAAACCGCCGCCGGCCGCCCCGGAAATAAACTCGTGGTCAGACAGCACCTTCATCACCGGGCCCAACTGCACCCCGGTGAGACGTTCTTTCAGGGACAGGCGCGCCTGGTCCCCCGTGGCGTCCAGGCGCACATCGCCCTCATACTGCCCGCCATAGAATTTGGTCTTCAACGGGTGCAGCCTGAGCACGCCCCCGGAGGCATTGACCGTCACCAGGGCATCGGTGAACACCAGACCCGACAGGCGCAACTCACCGGCCTTAAGCTGTCCCTTGGCATTCAGGAATTTAAGCCCCGACAGGTCCAGTTCCTCATCGGTGGCGGCGTCTCCGCTGTCGCGGTCCGCATCATCCTCGGCAGGCGGCAGGTAGCGATCCAGGTCAATCCCGTCCACGACCAGGTCAAAGGTCATGGCCTGGCGATCCAGGTCAACGACACTGAAGCGGCCATCCAGGCGAGTTTGATCCAGGACCGCCTTCAGGTCACTGAGTACCGCTGAATTGCCGTCTAAGGCCAGGGCGGCATCCAGCGCGAAGGAAGACATGGCCTGGGGATCACCGGTGACTACGGGACTTCCAGCCTTGGCAAGAACCTCCCTAAGATTCATCTCAGGGACCTTGATCTTGCCCTTGATACGGGGTGTATCGGAGGTCACACCGGTGCCGGTCAGCTCCGCTTCCAGACTGGCGCCCAGGGACCGGGCCAGCAGTCCTTTCACCGACAGCGCACCGTCGTCCAAATCCAGGGTCAGCGATTCGATAGCGCTCTTCACGTCTATCGAGCCACCCGGCAATTCAGGGCCGGAAAGCTTCATGTCCAGGGCCAGGCCCCTCGCCGCAATCGCGCTGAAACCGCTGGCGATTTCCAGGTTGGTGGCCAGGTTCAACCGCATGCTCTGTTTCTTGTCCAGGTCCAGGACAAAACTCACCGCCAGGCCCACCGGCTCGGCGAGGCTTACAGACCCGGTGGCCAGGTTGAAATTTGTCAACTCCATGCTGCTTCCGGACTGCCGGTCATCCCACAGCAAGGAGGCATTACTGACGACGATGCTGCCGATCGACAAGGCATCAAGGTCGGGCCCTGCGCCATCCAAACCCACGTCGGGGGTCTCATCACCGCCCTCACCTGCCAGGTCTGCCCAGTTCGTCTTTCCCTGCTTGTCTGTGATCAACCGCAGGCGCATTCCATCCAGGCGCAACTCACTGATTTCCACACGTCGGCTCAGCAAGGGCAGCAACCGGATTCCCGCCCGTGCGCCCTGGATTTCGGCAAAAGGCTGGTCACCAAAACCCGGCGCGTCTGACAAGCGGGCCGGGCCCACCTCCACCGCCAGCCAGGGAAAGATGCTCAGCTTGAGATCACCGTCTATTTCAAGCTCCCGGCCCGACTGCTCCTGGACCTGGGTCGCCAGTTCGTCACGGTAATCATTGGGATCAAAAAGCAGCGAAACTGCCAGCCCTATAAGCAGAACCAGGCCTATCAAGCCACCAAGAATTACTCCAACAATTTTTACGGCTTTCATGAGTCTCCACCCAGTGTGCACATTCCTGAATCGCCATTATCACCCCAATGTCCCAAAGATTTCGCATTTGTGCGAAAATCAGATTCGATCCTCAAGGCGTTGCCGGGGGTTGGAAATGGATTGATAACACCTAGGAGACAATGGAATGTTCAAGAGAATCAAAACCGTCGCATTGGTCGTGGCCGCCCTCGCCGGTGCCAGCCTGGTGGCTGGTTGCGCCGTCAATCCGGTGACCTCTGACTACGACAGCTCGGCCGATTTCACCAAGTACAGTAGCTTCAATTTCGTGGCCCGACAGTCAGCGGACGGTGAACCTTACAAGAGCCTGCTGGACAAGCGACTGGAGGCGGCAATCACCAGCGAAATGCAGGCCCGTGGATACAAGCTGGTTGAGACCGGCGCCGCGACAGACCTGGTGGTTGACTACCACGCCCATGTTGAAGAGAAGCAAAAAATCGTTTCTTCTCCAGAGCCCGTCCACTGGGGTCGCGGCTGGTACGATCCCTGGCCCGCGTACAACAACACCGTGCGCACGGTGGATTACAAGCAGGGGACCCTGATCATCAACCTGGTCGATGCTGCCAGCAAACAAATGGTTTGGCAGGGCACGATGCAAGGCACGGTGAAACGCAGCGATCTGGAAAATCCCAGTGCAGCGGTCGCTGCAGCGGTGGGCAAGATGTTCAGCGAATATCCGTTCCGAGCCGGCCCGGGAAACTAAAACACATAAACCTGATCAGTAAATCAAAAGGGGCCGTCTGAACGGCCCCTTTTTCGTTGACTGAAAATCAATCTTCCCTTGTAGTAGACCTCATCTTCACTATGTTGGAACCTTGTTGTGTCGGGTCCCCATGACTGTTCCATGCAGGAGCCACCTTGAGGAAGCGATGGGGCGGCACCGCCGGACTGATAAGAAAACCCTGCACCGAGTCACAATGCATTTCACCAAGTAAGGCCAGGGCTTCCGAGCTTTCCACTCCCTCGGCACAAACCTGCATGCCGAGTTTTTTTGCCATTACCACAAGCGTTTCCACAATCGTGTGGGCTTCGGGGTCCTGCACTATTTCGCGCACAAAAGACGAATCAATCTTCAACTCGCTGAAAGGCATGCGGTACAACTGGGCCAGGGATGAAAACCCGGTACCGAAATCATCCACCGACAGGCCAAAGTTTTTCAGCCTGAGTCGGGTCAGGATATCCATGGTGAGCTGGGGCTCTAGCATGGCCGCGCTTTCGGTCAGTTCCACCACCACCATCGCCGGGTCCACGTTGAATTCTTTCAGGAAGCCGGCCAACCTGTCCGGGAAGTGCAAATCATTGATCAGGGCAACAGAGCAATTCACTGCCACTTTGAAAGAGTGCCCCTCGTCATGCCAGGCGCTGATCTGCCGGGCCGCCTCGCGAAATACGAAATCAGTCAGGGGACCAATCACCCCGCTTGATTCGGCGAGGGGAATAAATTCGTTGGGAAGCATCAAGCCATATTTCGGGTGGCGCCAACGCACCAGCGCCTCTGCGGCATCCACCCGCCAACCGGTCGCGATGCGCCGCGCCTTTGGCTGGTAATACACCTGGATCTGACCCAACTCCAGGGCCAACGTCAGATCTGAAGCGCTAATTGAACGCCCATGGGAAACCGCCCTTTCCAGGGTAGCTTCAAGGTCTTCAAGCATGATGGGTTTGGATAATATGCCGAGCATCTTCAAGCCCAGAGATTTACCCAGGTGCTCGGCGGTAGACAGTACACGCGTGTCCATACCACTGATCAGCACAATCTGTGCCTGGCAATCCAGGGAAGCCAGCTCACGCAACAGCTCGATACCATCGATATCAGGCATCTGCAGATCCATGACGATAATCGTGGGATCGAAATCCTTGAATTCAGCCCTGAAGTCTTCAACCCGGGTCGTCAGGCGAGCGCTATAACCCAGGTCAGTGGCTACCTCGGCAACGAATTCACATATTCCCTCTTCGTCATCAATAACCAGCAGACGATTTGAGTTTTGTTCGGTCATCTGGAACTTCCTTATCGAGCATCAAGCGAATCTTAATCGCCAACTCTTCATTCCTGTATGGCTTGGGCAGCATCTCGGCACCGGCCACCATATCACTGCTTTGCATGGTATTGCTTTCAGCATATCCGGAGGTAAACATTACTTTGATATCGGGCCTGACTTTCCTGACCAGTTTGGCCAGTGCCGGGCCATGTAGTCCGCCCGGCATGCGAACATCACTAAGCAGCATGTCGATGTTGTCGGTATTTTTTACTATCTCCAGTGCTGCAGGGCCATTAGCAGCTTCCAGAGTCTTGTATCCTAACTCGTGAAGCAAGGCAATTACGGTCTCCCGCACATCATCCTCGTCATCCACCACCAGGATGCGTTCTTCGCCGCCGGGCATGAAGCGGTGCACGGCGGTTTCTTCCAACTGGTCCGGCACTATTGATTCCGCCCTGGGCAGATAAATCGTGACCGAGGTACCCATATGGAGTTCGCTCTCCACCGTCACGCCACCGCCTGACTGCTCCGCAAACCCGTAGACCATAGACAGGCCCAGGCCGCTACCTTTGCCCACTTCCTTGGTGGTAAAGAAAGGCTCAAACACCTGCCTGACAACTTCCTGGGTCATGCCGCAACCGGTGTCAGTAACCGAAACCGCCACATAGTCACCCGGCACCAGGCCGCCGATGTCGCGACATCGCGCCGCATCCATGGTGGCATTGGCAACGGAAATCCTGAGCGAACCACCGCTTTGCATGGCATCCCGGGCATTGATCGCCAGATTCAAAATCGCAGTCTCCAACTGACTGGGATCAACCATGGTCGGCCACAGTTTCTCGGGGAATTCGGAAATGATATCGATACCCTCACCCAGGGTCCGACGAATCAGTTCATCAAGATTGTCCACCAGGCGATGCAGGTCCACCACCTTGGGCTCCAGCATCTGCCGCCGCGAGAACGCCAGCAATCGGCGGGTCAGATCCGCACCGCGCATTGCCGCCCGGGTTGCTGTCTTGACCTTGCGATGCAATTTCTCATCTGCACGTAACGGCCTTTCCAGTAATTGAAGATTGCCCAGGATAACGCTAAGCAGGTTGTTGAAATCGTGGGCAAGTCCGCCGGTTAGCTGACCTACAGCTTCCATCTTCTGGGCCTGAACAAGCTTGGTTTCCAACTCACGGTATTCAGTCATGTCCTGGACTACCGAGAAGAAACCCAGGATCTCACCCGAGCGGGACACATGAGGAAGGTAGTGAACCGCCAGCCTCGCCTGAACACCGTCACGGTTAATGTTGGTCTGAAAACTGATGGACTCACCGGCCAGGGCCCGTTGCATATACGGCCGTGCTTCGGCGTATCCTTCGGGAGACATGATCTCCTTCACATGCTTGCCATGCATGTCGCGACGCTTGGTTTTGAACCATTCCTCGTAACTGACGTTCGCGTAACCGATTTGTTTGCGGCTATTGATATGGGCAATTCGGATAGGCACGGAATTCAGAATAAGTTCGTAGAAATCACGGTTATCCCGCAACTTGCGCTGCTGAAGCACTCTCTCGGTAACATCCTGGTAGGTACCGGTAACCACATATCCGGATCCGCCCCTTTGCTGAGGCCGCCCGATGACCCGCACCCAGATCTTTCGATCTGTTTCGGTAACTAAACGCAATTCCAGGTCAAAGCTTCGCCCGTCCCGGGTAGCTCCTTGGATTGCCTGTCGGAAAACCTCTCTCGCACTACCATGGAAATACGTCATTATCGAGTCGGTCGTGATCGTCGTTCCGGGCTGCATGTCATGAATTCTGAATACCTCATCAGTCCATACGACCGTGCCACTGTCGGGATGTAATTCCCAACCGCCAATGTGGCCCATTTCCTGGGTCACTCGAAGCAAATTACTTGTGCGATTACTCTCGGTAATATCGGTGAATGTCAGCACCGAGCCTTTGAGCTCTCCGTCACTGATAACGGGGATACAGGCGTGCTTGACCGCGAAGCTGCTGCCATCAGCCCTGAAAAAATATTCTCCGCGCCCATCGTGGGCCTCACCCATGCGAATCGCCTTGAGAATTCCGCTGCTTCCCGGATTGTTAGGCATACCGTCTACTTGGCTATGATGAATCGCCGAGTGATATTGCCTGCCGACCAGGGCCTCGGGCTCTGTGCCCAGCATGTTCGCCGCGGCCGAATTGGCAAACTGAATCAGGCCGCCCTTATCCACTTCCAGAATGCCGTCTGCAGCAGCATTCAGAATCATTTTCGCGCGCTGACTTTCCAGCTCCAGCGCGGCAAAAATGTCATCGCGCAGACTGCGGTTATACAAAGAAATGATTCGGCCCAATGCAACGACAAGCAATACCGCGGCCACACTTCGCATGAACACCAGGTTGACATTCAGAGCGCCGAACTCAAAACCGTCCAAGCCCTGTGTAAGAACCAAGTCCGAGCCGCCGCTTGCGCCCAGCATTGCATAGGCTGTCATGCTTGCCGCTGCCAACAACGTGTAGGCAAAAGCCTCTTTTGGCCTAAATTTCTTGCGTAACATTAACCCCGTGACAAGCAGACCAGCGGCCGCTATCAAAGCAACCGCAAGTCCAAGAAAGGAGGTCACTCGGGCCTGGGTGCTGGCCGCGGGTTCCGGGGCAACCAGCAAGAACACTGCGACCGTCAGCAACACGCCGGCATGCAACAAAGGACCCCACGGATAGCGCAGATCGTTGACAAAATCTTCGCGATTCAGGACTACCAACCAGGTCCGGCGCCCGAACTCCAGCAACGCTCCCAGCGATAACACCTCGAGAGCGAAGTGGCCCCATAAAATCAGTCCATTTAAGCCGACCAGGCCGGTCAGGCTTACCAATAATTCGGCTACACCGTGAGATAGTCCAAATGCCCCAAGCCACTTGAGCTGGCCTGCCAGGGGAAGCGTGGTGGAAGACACCTGCTGGCCGAGGATATAGGCGCCCATAAATACAAAAATAGCGCCGTAATAAAACGCAACCATCTGATTTTGCATGCTTACCAAGTCGGGTGACAGGTCCATAAATCTCTCTCTTCCGGATATACGGCGAGGGCCTCTTCGAGCCGTCGAACGAGAAAGATATTAAGTCAAATAGGCGAACCTAACTGTGCAGGGCGTCTCAGAATTAGATATCGACAAAGACCTGGCCAGACCGCCTTTAGGCTATGAATTTACTCATTAATTTTTGCTATGTTCCACCGCGGATTGGCGGCAGATTCAAACCTCAGTCTTCCAGGAGCTGGCCCTGCAGGTCATAGGTATCGGCCGCCACAATCTCCACCTGGGCCCAGCTACCCGGTTTCAGTCGTCCGGCATCCTCGATCAGCACCAGCCCGTCGATTTCCGGGGCATCGGCTGCGCTCCTGGCCTGGGCCAGGCCCGTTTCCGGGTCAATTTCATCCACCAGCACCTGCATTTTCTGGCCGACCCTGGCCTGCAGGCGGGCCTCACTGATGTCCGCCGCTTTTTCCATGAATCGTTCCCAGCGCTCCTGCATGAGCTCTGTCGGCACCGCTCCGGCCAGTTCATTAGCCCTGGCGCCTTCCACCGGCGAATACTGGAAACAACCCACGCGATCCAGCTGGGCTTCGTCCAGCCAGTCCAGCAAGGTCTGGAATTCTGCTTCGGTTTCACCGGGGAAGCCCACGATGAAGGTGCTGCGAAGGGTAATGTCCGGGCAGATCTCGCGCCATCGCTTGATGCGCTCAAGGGTGTTCTCGGCATGGGCGGGGCGCTTCATGCGCTTGAGCACCGAGGGACTCCCATGCTGAAAGGGAATATCCAGGTAAGGCAATATCTTGCCCTCTGCCATCAGCGGCAACACCTCGTCGACATGGGGGTATGGGTACACGTAGTGCAGGCGCACCCAGGCATCCAGCTCGCCCAGTTCCCGGCACATATCATAGAAGCGCGTCTTGACCGTCTGGCCACGCCAGGTGTCCGGCGCGTAGCGCAAGTCCACGCCATAGGCGCTGGTGTCCTGGGAAATAACCAGTAACTCCTTCACGCCCGCATCGACCAGTCCCTCGGCCTCACGCAGCACATCCCCTACCGGCCGGCTAACCAGGTCACCACGCATGGAGGGAATGATGCAAAAGGTACAACGATGATTGCAGCCCTCTGAAATTTTCAGGTAAGCATAGTGCTTGGGCGTCAGCTTAATGCCCTGGGGAGGCAGCAAATCGAAATAAGGGTCGTGAGGACGCGGCAGGTGTTGATGCACCGCCGACATGACCTCCTCAAAGGCATGGGGTCCGGTGACGCTCAGGACACTGGGATGACGCTCCAGGATTTCCTCGGGCCTGGCTCCCAGGCAACCGGTAACCACGACCCGACCATTTTCTGCCAGGGCCTCGCCGATGGTATCCAGCGATTCTTCCACCGCCGCATCAATGAATCCGCAGGTGTTGACCACCACCAGGTCGGCACCTTCAAACGACGGCGATGTCTCGTAGCCCTCGGACCGCAACCGGGTGAGAA
>JBFFTZ010000060.1:0-10770 GCA_041571575.1 Gammaproteobacteria bacterium
CCCGAGGTGATCGGCAAGGCCAGCTATCGCACCCTGGTGCGCAATACCCTGTTTGATCAGTTCCCTGAAGTAACTTCCCGTTCCGACAAGCGCGAGCTCACGAGTTTGCTGAGTAATGGTGCGGATTTCATGGTTCGCGACCAGGTGATGGCAAGCCCGGAACTGGTGGGTACGACCCACAGTTTCTGGGTCCCGGTGGATGATGAGATAGATATGCTGATGAAAGGGTATATCGATCGAAATGTCCCGGAGTCGGACCGCAGGGTCTCGGACCGGATGATCGGCTGGGTCGATCAACTGGAGCAGGGGGGATACCTGGAAAGCAGGTTTAACACCCTGTTCTTCACCAATGGCGATTCTCGAGACGCGGAACTTGCCGGAGTCAGGGGAGCCCTGGCGGGCTCCATGCTTACCCTGGTGGTGACCTTGCTGCTGTCATTCCCCATCGGTGTGGCGACCGCCGTCTACCTGGAGGAAATGGCGCCCAGGAATCGGATCACGGACTTCATCGAAGTGAACATCAATAACCTGGCGGCAGTTCCGTCTATCGTGTTCGGCTTGCTTGGCCTGGCGGTGTTCATTAATTTCTTTGGCATGCCCAGGTCGGCGCCCCTGGTCGGTGGCCTGGTGCTGAGCCTGATGACCTTGCCGACCATCATCATTGCCAGTCGCTCTGCGCTGAAGGCTGTGCCTCCATCAATACGCCAGGCGGCCCTGGCGGTAGGCGCCTCTCCCTTGCAGACAATTATTCACCATGTGGTGCCTCTGGCGCTGCCCGGCATGCTTACCGGCACCATTATTGGCATGGCCCAGGCCCTGGGCGAAACGGCCCCTCTGCTAATGATTGGTATGATTGCCTTTATTGTTGACGTGCCCCAGGGTGTGACGGATCCGTCGACGGTGCTTCCGGTACAGATTTTCCTATGGGCGGATGCACCTGAAAGAGCATTTGTAGAGAAAACCTCGGCGGCCATCATGGTGCTGCTGGGCTTCCTGGTGCTGATGAATATCCTGGCGGTATTGCTGCGCAAGCGCTTTGAGACCCGCTGGTAGGCGGCTAAACGGAATTGATAACTAATGGAAACAGACAAGCTCCAACAGGCAGGTAACCCAAACGTGGAAACAGCGTCCAAAAAGACCAAGACAACCGTGCCTGGGCATGGTGACGGCTCAAAAGGAACCGTGGGGGACATCAAGGCTGCGGATCCGGTGATGAGCGCCACCGATGTGAACGTGTATTACGGCGACAAGCAGGCGATTCGCAACATCAGTCTTGAGATTGGCAAGAACGAAGTGGTTGCCATGATCGGACCTTCCGGCTGCGGCAAGTCCACCTTCCTTCGTTGCTTCAATCGCATGAATGACACAATCGAAATCTGCAGGGTGGAAGGCGACATTCGTCTAGATGACGAGGACATCTACGACAAGAACATGGATGTGGTGCTGTTGCGTGCCCGGGTAGGCATGGTGTTCCAGAAGCCCAATCCCTTTCCCAAGTCTATCTATGAAAATGTCGCCTACGGTCCGCGCATTCATGGCCTTACGTCCAATCGCACAGAACTCGACGAGGTGGTGCAGAACAGCCTTGAGAAGGCGGGCCTGTGGGAAGAGGTCAAGGACAGGCTGGATCAGCCTGGCACCGGCCTTTCTGGCGGTCAGCAGCAGAGACTGTGCATTGCCAGGGCCATAGCGGTGAGTCCCGAGGTAATCCTGATGGACGAGCCCTGCTCGGCCCTGGACCCGATCGCCACGGCCCGGATAGAGGACTTGATCGACGAGTTGCGCAAGAACTACGCCATTGCAATCGTGACCCATAGCATGCAGCAGGCTGCCCGGGTCTCACAGCGCACCGCGTATTTTCACATGGGCGAGTTAATCGAGGTCGGGGCGACCGAGCAGGTGTTCACCAATCCGCGCACCAAGCTGACCGAGGACTACATCACCGGTCGATTTGGCTAGCCGGCGACATCAGCCTGCCCAGGGATGAAAGTCGGCCACGTAGCCGGCAGGAAACTCTGACTCTTCCGCGGCCAGTTCAACGAAACCATCGGTACCGGCCAGGCTGGCGAAGTCTCCCGAGGTATTGGTGTGCCTTGGAACGCCCAGCAGTTGGCCGTTGCGGTCCGAGGCCAGGGTGACGGGCAGGAAGCAGGTCAGCCCTGAGCCGAAGGTAATCGATTCAGCCAGGCGAACCTGGCGCGGCGCCCGGGGGATTGCTCCCATGGCCCGGTTAATCGCCGGCAATACGTAACGGTGCAGGCACACCAGGGTAGAGACCGGGTTGCCGGGCAGGGCAAACACCATCCTGTCCCTGCCCAGGGTTCCGAACCACATGGGTTTCCCCGGCCGCTGGGCGACCCGGTGCACGTGTTTGGCAACACCGAGTTCTTTCAGAATTCCCGGAACGAAGTCGAATTTTCCCTTGGAAACCCCGCCACTGAGTATTAGTACCTGGTTATCTTCCAGTGCCTTGCCGAGTTTCTGGCGCAGCGTTTCCTGGTCGTCCAACAGGTGCATGCACTGGCAATGATCATGTCCGGCGCCGGCCAGGGCGGCCAGGATGGCGTGGGAATTGGACTGGCGAATCTGGTGGGGAAGTATTGGCTGGTCCACCCCGACCAATTCGTCGCCGGTGGAAATGATGGCGATGCGGGGGCTGGCTGCGACGGTGACCCGGGACTTGCCGGTTGCGGCGAGTATCGCGATTTCTGGCACTCCAATGCGGGTTCCCGGCTCCAGCAGCACATCACCTTGCCGATAATCACTGCCCCGTGGATGCACGAACTGGCCCTGGACGGGTTCATAACCTGGCTCCAGTGTCGCGACGCCGTCTTCAACCCGGATGCGCTCAACGGCGATAATCGTGTCGCAACCTGAGGGAAGCACTGCCCCGGTCATGGCCTCGATACAGCCTCCTTTTGCTTCCAGGGACAAGGCCGGAGAGCCCGCTGCCTGGGTAGCCTCGATGCGAAAACTTCGGGTTCCGTTATCGAAGTCGGCCTGGGCTATGGCGATTCCATCCATGGTGACCCGATCAAACGGGGGCTGATCTCGTTCGGCCAGCACCTTTTCCGCCAGGATGAACCCCCGGGACTGGTCCAGGTCAACACGGCGAGTTGGAAAGCTGACTAAGCTGGAGAAGATGATCGACTGGGCATCCGCCACACTGAGTAATGGTTCATTCATGGAACAGGTTCCGGGGTTGTGGGGGGTTCAAAGAGCTCACAAAAGGTTAAACCAGCGATACAACAATCGCAGTGAAACATAAAACACCAGGGCGCCGGTCAGTCGGCGCAGGACTTTGGCCCCAAGCACTTTCACCCCCAGGTGGCTGCCTACCTGGCCGCCCAGGAATACCGCGACGAATAACCAGAGGTATGGCTGGAAATCATGGCTTTCCGGCAGGGACTTGAACTTGGTGAGTTGCCCGGCCAACCCGGCCGCTGAATTTACCAGGATAAATACGCTGCAACTGGCGGAAATGGTTTGTGATGAGGCCCAGCGCAGGCCGTGGAGCAGGGGGGCCAGGAATACGCCACCGCCGATGCCGACAATTCCGGCCAACAAGCCCAGTATCGCGCCCATAGGCAGGCCCAGCAGCCACAACTGCAGTGGCTTAGGGGGCTGGGTCTGGTATGACTCGGGCGCACCCCTGAGAGCCATACGAAGGCCGGTGAGAAACAAGGCGAAGCCCAGCAGTCCGATAAAAAAAGTTTGCGAGACGTGTAATTGCCCGCCCAGCCAGGCCATGGGTACAGAGGCGGCCGCAAACGGCAGGATCAGGGGCCAGCGCACCATGCCGGCACGCAGGAAATGCAGCGTGCCGCCGGCCACTACGATCATGTTGCAAGTCAGGGCGATGGCCGGCAGCAGGTGGTAATCCACTCCGGACAGCGCCAGCAGTGCGTTATAGGTTGAGCCGCCCCCGAAGCCGACGCTGGCGTATACCAGTGCGGTCAGCGCGAACGCCAGGGCCAGGGCGATCATTGCTTCGCCGGAGACCCCGGGCCGCGGGCGTGGTGCGTCGAATGGTCATGGCCGTGCTCCGCACAGCGCTCGCAGTTTACCCAGCCGGAATCACCGTCAGTGTAATGTTCCTTTTTCCAGATAGGAACGCTTACCTTGATTTGGTCGATGATGAAGCGACAGGCCTCGAAAGCCTCTCCCCGGTGAGGGGAGCTTGTGCCTACCCAGACAGCCATGTCGCCAATCTCCAGGCTGCCTACCCGGTGGACGCACAGTGCCGCGGTAAGGCCAAAGCGTTCTATTGCCTCGGCGACGATGCGCCGGCCTTCTTTTTCCGCCAGGGCGGGGTAGGCTTCGTATTCCAGCCGGTGGACGACGCGGCCTTCGTTTTCGTTTCTTACCCAGCCCTCGAACGATACAAATCCTCCGGCCGCCGGGTCTCGCAGACAGTCCTTGAGCTCGTCTGCCTGGAGCGGGGTCTGGCTGAGTTCAAATTTATTCATCCGCCTGCCACCGGTGGGATAAATACCACCCGATCTCCATCATTAAGTTGCCGATCCCAATTTACGAACTCTTCATTCACCACGGCCCGGAGTTGTTCGGTACCCAGGCTGAATCCATGTTTCGCAGCGAGCTGGCTGTATAGCTCGGCGGGAGTCCTTGTTTCGCTTTGCACGGTTTGCTGCTTGACCCCGGCTTGTTCCCGAAGCAATGCGTAATACTCTATATGTAGGGTTTTCATAGTCAGCAATGTCCGTCCTGTATCATTTTTGTCTCGCCTGTCATGCTTTGGGCAGGTTCAGGGCGCTGTGAGGTGTGCCTGCGAGTAGCTCCTCGGTGTTACTCACTCCACATCCCAGTCCTTCCAGCAAACGTCGCTTGCTCTTGGGTTCCCAGATGCCGCACATGGATTCCTCACCGGGCTGTCTCTCGCAATTGAACGCGGTGACATAGCGAAACGGATTTCGATGTTCGCGCATGTACTGCATCCGCTCCGGCAGGATTCCGGCCTGGCGGGTCGTCATTACCATCCAGGCGACACCAGGATGCTCCATCTGGGCAGAAAGGATGGCGCCGGTGAGCCCGTGATCTGAAAAACGCTCCTTGATGCCGGGCAGTTCCGGATGACCACCAGTGGACGAGTACATGAACGTCTTCTCGCATACGCTACCCAGTAAGCCCGCCGCCCGGTACACGGCTGTTATCTTGTCGGACTCGCTTTCTACCAGCAGGCCGTATACCGGAACCTGGGTTGCACGCTGCTCAAGCCAGTGAGAAACGCTACGCGCAGCCCGCTTGAGACTGGCTGCCTTGCCCGGGTCGTGCAGGCAGGTGATTGCGTTGGAAATCGTATTGTCGCTGTCAGGACTGAGTAAAACCCGGGGCAGCTTTCCGCCGGTAACCCCCGAGACGATCACCACGTCAGCGTCAAGCAGTCGCATGGGTCTGCGCAGGGGGTGATGATCCGCGGGCAGGTGAACTGTCAGAAACGGGCTGTCCTGTTGTTGCCGCATCTGGCTTCGGGTTGCACCCAGGTGGACGATGGCCACCCGGTAGTCATCGGCCAGTTGCTCCGCCATGATATCCGCCGCCTTGGTGGTATCGGCGCCGCGCTCACCTTCGATGCAAAATTCAAAAGGATTGAAGCAGTAGCCCAGGGTTGCGGAAGTGAAGTCCATGTTGCGTGCCGTTATTCCTCGCCGCCGCCAGCCAGGTAGTCGCTTTTGCCGCCGGTCTTCTTGATCAATCGGGTGTGTTTGATCTCGATGTCGTGGGAAAGCGCCTTGCACATGTCATATACCGTCAGGGCCGCCACGCTGGCTCCGGTTAATGCTTCCATTTCCACGCCGGTCTTGTGGTGTACCTTGACCCGGCAGCGTATGACTGCTTCCAACCGATCATTCAGCTCAATATTAATCTTGCAACTTTCAATTCCCAGGGGGTGGCAGAAGGGAATCAGGTCATGGGTGCGCTTGGCCGCCATGGTTCCGGCAATGATCGCGGTCTGGAAAACCGGGCCTTTGGCACTGTGCAGATCTCCGTCCCGGGTAAGTTCCCGAACTGCCTCGGGAAGTACCACCACCGACTCGGCAATGGCGGTTCGCTGGGTGACGGTCTTGTCACTCACATCCACCATGGTTGGGCGATTTTCTTTATCGATATGAGTAAGCATTCAGCCTCCGATGTGGTACATCTCGACCCGGTCCTGTTCGGAACTGGTTTTTTTCACGGTGGAGCGCAAGGCGCTGTATCGGTCGCTACGGAGCAGCCAGATCTGCCGAATTAATTCGTACATTTGTTCGTCGCTGGCTCCCGCTCTCAACGCACCCCGAAGGTCGGTACCCTTGTTCGCGAACAGGCAGGTGAACATTTCCCCGTCGGCGGAAAGTCGGGCGCGATTGCAGTTACCGCAGAAAGGCTCTGTGACAGAGGTGATAAAACCGATTTCTCCTGCGCCGTCGGCGTAGGTGTAACGCTTGGCTACTTCGCCATGGTAGTTGTGCCCCTGGGGCTTCAAAGGCCAGCGCGCATGAATCATGTCGCGCAGTTCCCGGGCCGGCACGACTTTTTCCAGGTCCCACTTATTCAAGGTGCCCACGTCCATGAACTCGATAAAGCGCACGATATGTCCACTGCCGCGGAAGTATTCCAGCAGGTTCATGAGTGTGTGATCATTCACACCGCGCTGCACCACCACGTTGATCTTCACGCCCAGGCCATGACTGGCCGCGACCTTGATTCCGTCAAGCACCTGCTGAAGGTCGCCGCGGCCCCCACTCATGCTGCTGAACACCGCCTCGTCGATACTGTCCAGGCTCACGGTGATCCGGTGCAGGCCAGCCTCAGCCAGTTCCCCGGCCATGCGTGAGAGCAGTGTTCCGTTGGTGGTAACCGCCAGGTCATCAATACCTTCGAGCCGGGTTATCCGGGCGATTAATTCCGGCAGTTTTGGTCTGAGCAGGGGTTCGCCGCCGGTGATCCGGATCTTGCTTACGCCAAGGCGCAGGAAGACCCTGGTCAGGCGTTCAATTTCTTCGAAGCTCAGCCAATCGGTTCGCTTGAGAAATTCATAGCCCTCGGGAAATTGATCCTCGGGCATGCAGTAGGGGCAGCGAAAGTTGCAACGGTCAAGAACGGATATACGCAGATCCCTGGCTGGGCGCCCCAGTTGGTCTACAGTATTCCCTCGCTTGGTTTCCGTCATAGGCCGGTATTCTCTGTATTTAGTTATTCGGTCTGGCTACACCTGTTTTCCCGAGTATACCCATCAATGGCCTAGCCGGTAGTGCTTGTGGCCTGGCGAAGTAACTCGTTTATTCCAATCTTGGCCCGGGTTTTCTCGTCCACCCGCTTCACGATGACCGCGCAATCAAGGCTGTATCGGCCATCCGAACTGGGCAGGGTTCCCGGAACCACCACCGCACCTGCCGGTACACGTCCGTAGGACACCTGGTCGGTTTCCCGGTCGTAAATACGCGTGCTCTGTCCCAGGAAAACACCCATGGAGATGACCGCGCCATGCTCAACGATTACGCCCTCAACCACTTCCGACCTGGCTCCGATAAAGCAGTTATCTTCAATAATGGTGGGGCTGGCTTGCAAGGGTTCCAGTACGCCGCCGATTCCCGCGCCGCCTGATATGTGCACATTGCTGCCAATCTGCGCACAG
Source organism: Gammaproteobacteria bacterium (assembly GCA_041571575.1). Taxonomy (GTDB): domain Bacteria; phylum Pseudomonadota; class Gammaproteobacteria; order Steroidobacterales; family BM003; genus CAKZML01. The sequence continues at coordinate 7,637 of JBFFTZ010000060.1, forward strand.
GAACCCACCGTGGCCCAGGTGTCTACCATGGTGCCAGCGCCGACGTAGGCGCCTATGTTTACATAGGAGGGCATCAGCACCACGTCGGGGGCCACGTAGGCGCCGCGTCTTACCAGCGCGTGAGGTACTGCGCGCACGCCGTCTCGTTGGAAGTCTTCACTCGAGTAATTGGTGTACTTCAGTTCGACCTTGTCATAGAAGCGTGTGTACCCGGCTTCGATGACCCGATTTTCCCGCGTCCGGAAAGACAGGAGTACCGCTTTTTTCAGCCACTCATTGACGACCCAGCCGTCGGGGCCCGGTTGGGCCACCCGCGCCTCACCGGTATCGAGCAGCACCAGTGCCTGTTCGATTGCATCGCGCACGGCATCAGGAGTGTTGTCCGCCGAGAAACTGCTGCGCTGTTCCCATGCCTGCTCAATATTTTCCTGCAAAGTCGTCATTGTCAGAATATTCCTCGAAAAAAATTAGTTTGCCAGATTCGGGTTGGCCGCTGCCGGCCGCTTTGGCCCGTCGTCCAGTTCTTCCAGTAGCCGTTGCTTGAGAGTCTCGCGCAGTTCCATGGTGAGGGGCCGTTGCTTGCGATCACAGAGGAAAAAGACATCTTCGGCGCGCTCGCCTACCGTGCTGATCTTGGCGTTGAGCACCCGGATTCCCAGCGCGACCATCACCCGGCCTACTCGTGAGGCCAGTCCGGGCCTGTCTCCGGTGACCAGTTCCATCACCGTGCGCGCGTGGGCCTTGTCATTACTGAACTCGATGCGCGTCAGGGTGCTGAACATACGCACCTGTCTTGGTACTCGCCGACTGATCTGGGGTGCATTGATGTCGAAGCGCTCGATTGCGTTTTTCACGCCTGCTCGTATTTCCTCGAGCCGGAATTCGCTGGAGGCCAGGCAATCGGCGCGCTCGAGTACAGCATAACTACTCAGGGTGTAGCCGCTGCCCGCGGGGGCAAGTCGGGCATCGTGGATACTCAGGCCAAGTTCGTCCAGTGCTCCGGTGACCGGCGCAAAGGTAATAAACTGACTGGGTGCATAGACCACCACCGACATGCCGCCACGCTGGGGAACGTCCCTGACGGCTACGCGAATTTCTCCCTTGTCGTGTTCGTGCTCGGCAAGCAGTTGCGTGTGCCAGGTGATTTCCTCGGGAGAGTGGGTGAGGAAATAGTCATCGCTGAATCCTTCCCATACCGCTGCGTGGTCCGGCCCCGCCACGCCGGAGTTGGCCAGTAGTTCCAGGGCCTGTCGCTTGTGGTCGGCGATCAATTCTTCCCGGTCGATGGGGTTTTCAAGGCCGCGTCGGAGCACGACCTTGGTGCGCTTGTACAATTCTTCAAACAGGTTTGCCTTCCAGGAATTCCACAGTTTGGGGTTGGTGCCCCGAACATCTGCAACGGTGAGCAGGTAGAGGAAATCCAGGTGCACCTGGTCGCCGACGGTCAGGGCGAATTCATGAATCACGTCCGGGTCGGCAATATCTTTTTTCTGGGCCGTGGTGGAGAGCACAAGATGATGGCTGACCAGCCAGGCTACCAGACGTGCCTCGTAGCGACTCAATCCCTGCTCAAGACAGAATGCCTCGGCAATCACTGATCCCAGTGCGGAGTGATCTCCGCCGCGGCCTTTTCCGATGTCGTGAAACAAGCCCGCCAGGTAGGCCAGCTCGGGTTTTGGCAGTTCCTGCATGACCTGGCTGCAGACCGGGTATTCATGATCGAATCGCTGAAGCGCGAAGCGGCGCAGATTGCTGACCACGAACATGGTGTGTTCATCCACCGTGTAGGCATGGAAGAGGTCGTACTGCATTCGTCCGACTACGCGTTCAAAGGCGGGAATGTAACGCCCGATGACCCCGTACAGGTTCATCCGGCGCAATTCATGGGTGACGCCCAGGGGCGCCCTGAGGATGTCCATGAACAGGCGATGGTTGCGTGGACTCTGGCGGAACTCTTCGTCTACCGAACCCAGGGCGTCGCGCAGTTCCCGGATGGTGTTGGCGCTCACGCCTTTTAGCTCCGGGTGCTGCTGCAACAGGGAGAACATTTCCAGCAGGGACGAGGGGCTTTCCAGGAACGCGTCCTCATAGCGAATTTCCAGGTAGCCATTGCGGACCTGGAAGCGGGCGTTCAAGGGTGTGGGCGGCGCATCCGGATCCAGCAGGATGGCTTCCTCAAACAATTGCAGCAGCATTTCATTCAGCCGCGAAAGTTCTTTCACGGTGCGGTAATACCGCTGCATGAACTGTTCCACGGCAAGACTGTTGGAAGCGTCCTCGTAATCCAGTAGTTCCGCTATCCGGGTCTGGTGGTCGAACAGCAACCTGTCCTCGCGACGCCCGGTGAAAACATGCAGGGCAAAGCGGACCGTCCACAGGAAGGACTGGCAGGCTCGAAGTCGGCGCAATTCCTTGCGGTTCAGGAAACCATGGGAGACCAGTTCGTCCAGGGTATCGGCGGCGAAATGGCGCTTCGCCACCCAGCCGATAATCTGGATATCTCGCAGTCCGCCTGGGCCGCCCTTCACGTTCGGTTCCAGGTTATAGGCGGTGTCGTGGTAACGATGGTGGCGCTCAAGTTGCTCCTTGCGCTTGGCGGCAAAGAACTCGGCAGAGGGCCAGATCCTGTCCGGAGCTGTTCGTGCCTGCATCTTGCCCAGTTGCTCGGCGGAGCCGGTTAGCAGGCGGGATTCCATCAAGGTGGTCGCCACACTGATATCCGCCGCAGCCTCCTGCTCACACTGGGCTACCGTGCGGACGCTTTGTCCTACCTCCAGCCCGATATCCCAGAGGAACGTGAAGAACGCCTCCAGCTGTTCTCGCCAGGGACTCGCGCCGCCCTCCGGCGCCAGCACCATTACATCAATGTCGGAAGCGGGGTGGAGTTCGCCCCGGCCATAGCCGCCAACCGCCACCAGGGATAGCTCGCTGGGCTGGTCAGTATGGTATGCCCAGGCCCGGAGCAGCACTTCATCAACCAAGCTGGCCCGTCCGCGTACCAGGGGCTCCACAGGTGATCCCGCCAGGAAAGCGGTTTCCAGTTGGCTGGCGCCCTGTATCAGGCAGGATTTGAAGCAGCCGATGGCGGGTTCGTCAGCCTCCAGGCGCCGGTCAAGTTCCCCCAGCAGCGGGCG
>JBFFTZ010000061.1:0-10663 GCA_041571575.1 Gammaproteobacteria bacterium
GAGAACAGAATTTAATAGCGGGACGAGATTGAACGGGCTCGTCCCGCTTTCTACATCCGCCGGCGATGAACCGCTTCGTGCCCAACTTTGAAAATAAGGAAGCGATTGTGACGACACCTGCAGTGTTGGTACTTGAAGATGGCACTATCTTTCATGGGGTATCCATCGGTGCCGAAGGGCAATCCATCGGCGAGGTGGTATTCAATACCTCGATGACCGGCTACCAGGAGATCGTTACCGATCCCTCGTATTGCCGCCAGATAGTGACCCTGACCTACCCCCATATTGGCAACACGGGCGCCAATGCCGAAGACCTGGAATCTGGCAGGGTGCATGCAGCCGGCCTGGTCATCAGGGATTTGCCCCTGCTGCACAGCAACTGGCGCGCAGACAAGCCCCTTGACGAATTCCTTAGCCAGGCCGGCGTTGTGGCCCTGGCGGGTATTGATACCCGCAAGCTGACCCGGATTCTTCGGGAGAAGGGCGCCCAGGCCGGTTGTATCCAGGCTGGCAAAATTGATACCGGTGCTGCGCTGAAAGCCGCCCGGGCCTTTCCCGGTCTCAAGGGGATGGACCTGGCCAAGGTGGTCTCCACCCGGGAGCAGTACCAGTGGAACGACGGTACCATCTGGCCGGAAGTGGATTACTTCCCCAGCAAGGCAGTGCGTTTGCACGTGGTGGCTTACGACTTCGGTATCAAGCGAAATATCCTGCGCCTGCTCTCAGATTACGGTTGTCGTATGACGGTGGTGCCTGCCAAGACTTCCGCCAAGGAAGCCATGGCCCTGGCGCCTGACGGAATATTCCTGTCCAACGGCCCGGGGGATCCCGAGCCCTGCGATTATGCCGTCAGGGCTATCAGGAAACTGCAGAAGACCGGTGTGCCGATTTTCGGTATCTGCCTGGGACACCAGTTGCTGGGCCTGGCCAACGGCGCCAGCACGGTCAAAATGAAATTCGGTCATCATGGCGGCAATCACCCGGTCCAGGACCTGGACACGCGGAAAGTCATGATCACCAGCCAGAATCATGGTTTCTGTCTTGACGAGAAGACCTTGCCCGAAGCTGTGGAGGCGACTCACCGCTCCCTGTTTGACGGTACCTTGCAGGGCATTCGTCATACCCAGATGCCGGCGTTCAGCTTCCAGGGTCACCCTGAGGCAAGTCCTGGTCCCCATGATGTACAGCCATTGTTTGAGCAGTTTGTGAAAATAATGCTCAGGCACAGGGTTGAGGCGCGTAAAAAAGCGGAAGCCTAGAAAAGTTAGGTTTAACAATATTTTACGAATGAATTTTAAAGTAAACATTCACAACTTGTCCAGGCCCTGAACGACTATGCCCAGACGTAATGACATCCAAAGCGTAATGATTATCGGCGCCGGCCCCATCGTGATCGGGCAGGCATGCGAATTCGATTACTCCGGCGCCCAGGCCTGCAAGGCCCTTCGCGAGGAGGGTTACCGGGTCATCCTGGTGAACTCCAACCCCGCCACCATCATGACCGATCCGGAAACCGCGGATGCGGTGTACATCGAGCCTATAGACTGGCGGGCCCTGGAGCGAGTGATCGCCAAGGAACGGCCCCAGGTGTTGCTGCCTACCATGGGCGGTCAGACGGCACTGAACTGTGCGCTGGACCTGGTCCGAGAGGGCGTGCTGCAGAAGTATGACGTGGAGCTGATCGGTGCCAGTCGTGAAGCCATCGACATGGCGGAGGACCGGGAGAAGTTCCGGGACGCCATGCAGGAGATCGGCCTGGAGGTGCCCGAGGCCCGGATCGCCCATTCCCTGGAACAGGCGCTGGTTGTCCAGGCAGAAATTGGTTATCCCACCATTATTCGTCCCTCGTTCACCATGGGCGGTTCCGGTGGTGGCATCGCCTACAACCGCGACGAATTCGAGGAAATCGTGGCCCGCGGGCTGGATCTTTCCCCTACCGATGAAGTCCTGCTGGAAGAATCCGTGCTGGGCTGGAAAGAGTACGAGATGGAGGTGGTGCGTGACCGTAACGACAATTGCATCATCATCTGCTCTATCGAGAACCTTGATCCCATGGGCGTGCACACCGGTGATTCCATCACGGTCGCTCCTGCCCAGACACTGACTGACAAGGAATACCAGGTGATGCGTAATGCCTCCCTGGCGGTGCTGCGAAAGATTGGCGTGGAGACCGGCGGTTCCAACGTGCAGTTCGCGGTCAACCCGGAGGACGGCCGACTGGTGGTGATCGAAATGAACCCCCGTGTGTCGCGCTCCTCGGCACTGGCCTCAAAAGCCACCGGGTTCCCGATTGCCAAGGTCGCGGCGAAACTGGCCATCGGCTATACCCTGGACGAGTTGAAGAACGACATTACCGGCGGCTTGACCCCGGCATCTTTTGAGCCCTCGATTGACTATGTCGTAACCAAGATTCCGCGGTTCGCCTTCGAGAAATTCCCGGGCGCTTCGGATCGCCTGACTACCCAGATGAAGGCGGTCGGTGAGGTCATGGCAATGGGCCGGACTTTCCAGGAATCGCTGCAGAAAGCCCTGCGCGGTATGGAGACCGGTATCGACGGACTGGTGGAGCAGGTCACCAGCCTGGAGTCCGATGAAGACAGGGCCGCACTGGAATATGAAATTCGTGCCGCGGGCCCCGATCGCATCCTGTTCCTGGCAGATGGGTTCCGCCAGGGAATGAGTCTCGAGGAAGTCTATGAGTTGTCTGCCGTGGATCGCTGGTTCCTGGCGCAGATCCAAGACCTGGTGCGTGAAGAGGGGCTTGTTCGCGAGCAGGGCACGGCGGCGCTGGATGCCGTGCGCCTTAAGCAATTGAAGCAGAAGGGCTTCTCGGATAGCCGCCTGGCGGGTTTGTTGGATGTGCCCGAGGTAGATATACGACGCCTCCGGGAACGGCTGGATGTTCGGCCGGTGTTCAAGCGGGTTGATACCTGTGCCGGGGAGTTCGCGACCTCGACTGCGTACATGTATTCCAGCTATGACGAGGAGTGCGAGGCCAATCCCACTGACGGGCGCAAGATCATGATTCTCGGTGGCGGTCCCAACCGCATCGGCCAGGGTATCGAGTTCGATTACTGCTGTGTGCATGCGGCACTGGGCCTGAGGGAAAACGGTTACGAGACCATCATGGTCAACTGTAATCCCGAGACCGTCTCTACTGACTATGACACTTCGGACAGGCTGTATTTTGAGCCCCTGACCATGGAAGACGTGCTGGAGATCGTGCGGATCGAGAAGCCCGAGGGCGTAATCGTTCAATACGGCGGCCAGACACCGTTGAAACTTGCCCGGGGTCTGGAAGCCGAGGGTGTGCCGATCATCGGTACCAGCCCGGATTCAATTGACCTGGCTGAAGACCGGGAGCGTTTTCAGAAACTGGTCGAGGAACTGGGTCTGAAGCAACCGCCCAATTGCACCGCGCGCAACGTTGAAGATGCGGTGCGCATGGCCGAGGGCGTGGGCTATCCGCTGGTGGTAAGACCGTCCTACGTTTTGGGCGGGCGTGCCATGGAAATCGTCTTCAGTGAGGAGGATCTGCGGCGTTATATGAAGAGTGCGGTGGACGTCTCCAACGAAAGCCCGGTGCTGCTGGACCACTTCCTGGATATGGCTGTGGAAGTGGATGTTGATGTGGTCTGCGACGGCGATGAAGTGCTGATCGGCGGCATCATGGAGCACGTGGAACAGGCGGGCGTTCACTCAGGCGACTCCGCGTGCTGCCTGCCCCCGCATACCCTTAGCGAGAGCATTCAGCAGGAAATGTGCGACCAGGTCCGCAAGCTGGCCAAGGCCCTGAACGTGGTCGGCCTGATGAATACCCAGTTCGCCATCCAGGGTGACGTGGTTTACCTGATCGAGGTGAATCCTCGTGCCTCCCGGTCGGTGCCTTTCGTCTCCAAGGCGGTTGCCATCCCTCTGGCCAAGGTTGGCGCCCGGGCAATGGTCGGCATCAAGCTCAAGGAACAGAAGGTGCGGGCCGTGCCGAATCCGCCGTTCTGCTCGGTGAAAGTATCGGTGTTCCCGTTTGCCAAGTTCCTGGGTACTGACCCCATCCTGGGTCCGGAAATGAAATCTACCGGCGAAGTCATGGGTACGGGTCGCTCATTTGGCGAGGCATATGCCAAGGCCCAGCTGGCGGCTGGCATAGTGTTGCCCCAATTTGGAACAGCACTGCTTAGTGTCCATGATCGTGACAAGCCAGGCTGTGCGTTGTTAGCCCGTGAGTTGATTGAGCGCGGCTTTGAACTGGTTGCAACCGGCGGTACCGCTGAGGCGTTGAAGGCCGAGGGTATTGAAGTGACCAAGATCAACAAGGTTAGCGAAGGGCGCCCGCATATTGTGGATATGATCAAGAATGAGGAAATTGACCTTATTGTGAATACCACCGAGGGCAAGCAGGCGATCCGTGAATCCCGCTCAATTCGTGCCGAGGCCGTGCATCGCAAGGTCACCTACTACACGACCGTTGCAGCGGGGCGTGCGACGATCCAGGCGCTGGACCATATTCATGAAGGGGAGGTTAATCGATTGCAGGACCTCCACCAGGAGATCAACGGATGAGCAAGGTTCCCCTGACACTCCGTGGCGCGAAGAAAATGCGCGAGGAGCTAAAGCAACTCAAGAGCGTTGAGCGCCCGACGGTTATCAAGGCGATTGCCGAGGCCCGCGCCCATGGCGACCTGAAAGAAAATGCCGAATACCATGCCGCCAAGGAGCAGCAGGGCTTTATCGAAGGGCGTATCAAGGACCTGGAAGGCAAACTGTCCCATGCCCAGATCATCGATGTGAGTGAGATGACGGCCACGGGCAGGGTGATATTCGGCAGCACCGTGCTGCTGGGTGACGAGGAAAGTGGCAAGGAAATCACCTACCAGATCGTGGGTGAGGATGAAGCCGACGCCAAGGCCGGAATGATTTCATATACCTCACCCATTGCCCGTGCGCTGATCGGCAAGGAAGAGGGCGACGTGGTTGTTGTGCGTGCGCCCGGCGGTGACCGGGAACTCGAAATAATCGAAGTTCGCTACATCTGATCCGGACGGCCAACACCGATGATGATTTTCCTGAAACGACTGGTTCGCACCGTATGGCTAGGCACTATCTGGTGCGTGGGCTACCTGGCCGCGCCAGTCCTGTTTGAGAACCTGGATGATCCAGCCGTGGCGGGCATGCTTGCAGGCAAGATGTTTGCCATAGTGGGGTGGGTGTCCCTGGTGGCCGGTCCGGTCATGGCCGGGTTGACCATATCTACCAGCGTCCGATCCAGGCGACGCAGCCTGAAATTGCTGTGCATTGCCGGGGTGATGGCCTGCATGACTGCGGTGCACTGGCTGCTTCGGCCCATGATGGACGCCGCCCGGTTGCCTGATGGCTCACCGGGCGAAGACTTTTTGTTGATTCACGGCGCTTCAGCAGTGGTTTACCTGCTGGCGAGCCTGCTGGGCCTGGTGTTGCTTTGGCCCGGCAAAGCCGGCCGGGAGGCTAGGAAGGAAGCTTGATCTTGGGCTTTTCAGGATTTCTCCTGAATAATGTAGCCACGTTGCCGACTCGCTGAACAAGGGTTGCACGGGTTTCCCTGCAAAGTTGGCCAATAAGTTCGTCACGGGCCTCGCGGTCGCCCACGCGGACGCGGATTTTCAGCAACTCGTGATGAGCCAGTGCCTGGTCCAGTTCATTAATTACGCCTTCACTGGCGCCGCCGCCGGCCACCATGACGATGGGCTTGAGGGCATGGGCCAGGCCCCGAAGGGACTTTTTTTGGGATTCGGTAAGATTCATCCGGCAATTATACCGAAGTTATGTTCCGCAACATGCTTTAGCGTGTGGACGGATAGGATTGATGGGAAAAAAACGTAGTAAATCAAGCCGCCGCTGGCTGGACGAGCACGTCAGCGACCCCTACGTCCAGCGGGCAAACCGCGAGGGCTGGCGCTCCCGTGCGGTTTTCAAGCTGGAAGAGATTGATCTGAAAGAGCGGCTGATCAAGCAGGGCATGCGTATTATCGACCTGGGGGCCGCCCCGGGCGGGTGGTGTCAGTACGCTGCCAAGAAGCTCCAGGGCAATGGATATATCGTTGGGCTGGACCTGCTGGAAATGCAGCCCCTGGAGGGCGTTGAGCTGATCCAGGGCGATTTTCGAGAGCCGGAAGTCCTGCAGGAATTGATGGATGCGCTGGATGGAAAGCGGGCAGACCTTGTTATGTCGGATATGGCCCCCAATATCAGTGGCATGCCGGCGGTAGATCAGCCCCGTGCCATGCATTTGGCTGAATTGTCGCTGGATTTGTGCCGGGAGGCACTGTCGCCGGGAGGCAGCTTGCTGGTCAAGGTGTTTCAGGGTTCGGGTTCCCAGGAACTGCTGGCCCAGATGCGGAAGGAATTTGACAAGGTGAAAATTGTCAAACCCAAGGCATCCAGGCCACGGAGCCGGGAAGTTTACCTTCTGGCGCAGGGATATTCATTGGTGTAGGGTCTAGTTGCCCTAAGAAATGGATTTAAACAAAGAATCACGGGGTATGCACGCGACAAGGCCTGATCAAGTAAGTCGTGTAATCCGAGATTGAACCGAGGTTAAGTATTTGAACGACCTGTCGAAAAATATGCTCCTGTGGATTGTGATTGCCGCCGTGCTGATCACCGTCTTCAACAGTTTCAACACCACCGCCGGGCGCGTGGAGGAAGTCGAGTATTCGGATTTCCTGCGCGAGGTCAGGGAGGGCAACGTCGCCACGGTGACGTTCCAGGACGACAAGATCCTGGGAGAACGGCAGGCCGGGGGTACCCAGTTCCAGACCTATAACCCGGAAACCAGTAATACCGCACTGATCGGCATGCTGGAGGAGAACAACGTGCGTTTCAAGGGCAAGCCCCCTGAGAAGCAGGGCTTCTTAATGCAGTTGTTTATATCCTCCTTCCCGATCTTGCTGCTGATCGGCGTCTGGGTGTATTTCATGCGCCAGATGCAGGGTGGTGGTGGCGGTCGTGGGGCCATGTCCTTCGGCAAGTCCCGTGCGCGCTTGCTCGGCGAAGACCAGGTCAATGTCACCTTTGCTGATGTGGCCGGTGTCGAGGAAGCCAAGGAAGAAGTCAGCGAGATCGTTGATTTCCTGAAAGATCCATCCAAGTTCCAGCGCCTGGGAGGCAAGATTCCCAAGGGTGTGTTGATGGTGGGATCACCGGGTACCGGTAAGACGCTGCTTGCACGGGCCATTGCCGGTGAGGCCAAGGTGCCGTTTTTCACTATCTCCGGTTCGGATTTTGTTGAGATGTTCGTGGGTGTGGGCGCGTCCCGTGTTCGGGACATGTTCGAGCAGGCCAAGAAACAAGGTCCCTGCATTATCTTCATTGATGAGATCGATGCGGTGGGTCGCCATCGAGGCGCAGGCCTGGGTGGTGGGCATGACGAGCGTGAGCAGACTCTGAACCAGTTGTTGGTCGAGATGGACGGTTTCGAGGGTAACGAGGGCGTGATTGTTATCGCCGCGACCAACCGGCCTGACGTACTGGACCCGGCGCTGCTGCGCCCCGGGCGTTTTGATCGCCAGGTTGTGGTGCCGCTGCCCGACGTGCGTGGTCGTGAGCAGATCCTGAAAGTTCACATGCGCAAGGTTCCGCTGGCAGATGATGTAAAACCCAATCTTATTGCCCGTGGTACTCCCGGATTTTCCGGGGCCGACCTGGCCAACCTGGTGAACGAGGCGGCCCTGTTCGCTGCCCGGGCCAATAAACGCACTGTGTCCATGGCGGAGTTTGAGAGCGCCAAGGACAAGATCATGATGGGTGCCGAGCGGCGCTCCATGGTGATGAGCGAGGACGAGAAAAAGCTCACCGCCTATCACGAAGCCGGCCATGCCATCGTAGGGCTTGTGATGCCCGAGCATGATCCGGTCTACAAGGTGTCGATCATTCCCCGCGGCCGGGCTCTGGGTATAACCATGTTCCTGCCCGAAGAGGATCGCTACAGCTATAGTCGTCGTCGCCTGGAAAGCCAGATTTCCAGTTTGTTCGGCGGTCGGATCGCCGAGCAGCTGATCTTTGGCGATGACATGGTGACCACCGGTGCCTCCAACGATATCGAGCGGGCAACCGAGATTGCCCGGAACATGGTGACCAAGTGGGGTCTGTCTGACAGGCTCGGTCCCCTGACCTATACCGAAGAGGATGGCGAAGTATTTCTCGGTCGTTCCGTGACCCAGCACAAGCAGGTATCAGACGTTACTGCCCATGCTATTGACGAGGAAATTCGCAAGATCATCGATAGCAACTTCCAGCGTGCAGAGACTATTCTCAAAGAGAACAAGGCCAAGCTGGAAATCATGGCTAATACCTTGATCAAGTACGAGACCATTGATGAACCTCAGATCAGGGACATCATGGAGGGTCGCGAGCCCAGGCCGCCTGCTGAATGGGAGGATTCCGGACCCAGTGACAAGAAAGGCGGCAAGATTGAGCCGGGTTCGTCAGAGCCTACCGTTGGCGGTCCTGCCAGCCAGCACTGATCCGGGTATAGACGGCTTGAAACGCCTGAGTTGTTAATATAGCGGCCGGTGGCACTTTGCCCCGGCCGTTTTTTTTGGGAAACCAGCATGGCCTCCACGCGCAAGGCGATTATCAGCACTGGCAAGACCCGGATCATGGGTGTGCTTAACGTGACCCCGGATTCGTTCTCGGACGGTGGTCAGTTTATGGATACGGCCACTGCCGTGGCGCATGCCAGGACAATGGTGGCCGAGGGCGCCCACATTATCGACGTGGGGGGCGAGTCCACCCGTCCCGGGGCCAGCCCTGTCAGTGCCGAGCAGGAGATCGCCAGGGTTGTGCCGGTAGTCGAGGCGCTGGCACGCGAGTTGGATGTTTGTATTTCTGTGGACACCAGCAAGCCCCAGGTGATCACCGCGGCGGTGCGGGCCGGCGCCAGCCTGGTGAATGACGTGCGGGCCCTGCAGGAACCCGGGGCCCTGGAGGCCGCCGCCGAGACCGATGCCTGGATTTGCCTGATGCACATGCAGGGGCAGCCCCGCACCATGCAGGCCAATCCCCGTTATAATGCCGTGTTGACCGATGTCCGTGACTTTTTGTTGGATCGGGTGCGGGTTTGCGTAAATGCAGGGATTGAGCGCGAGAGACTGATTCTGGATCCGGGTTTCGGGTTCGGGAAAACCCTCGAAAACAATCTCGATTTACTGGCGAATCTCGGTGTGTTGCAGGCGACCGGACATCCGGTGCTTGTCGGCGTATCCCGAAAATCGATGATCGGCACTATTACCGGTCGCGATGCCGGCGAGCGGGTGCATGGCAGCGTAGCGGCGGCGGTTATTGCCGCAATGCAGGGGGCCGCCATCGTCAGGGTGCACGATGTTGCGGCTACCGCAGACGGATTAAAAATATGTGAGGCAGTGATGGCTCACGCCCAGGGAGAACTAAAAGAATGAGCAAGCAGTTTTTCGGCACAGACGGTGTGCGAGGGCGGGTAGGTGAAGAGCCCCTCACCGCAGATTTTGCACTTCGACTGGCCAATGCCGCCGCCAGGGCTACCGGGCATGGGCGGGGCAAGGTGGTGATTGGCAAGGACACCCGTCTGTCAGGGTATATGTTCGAATCCGCCCTGGAGGCCGGGTTTGTCTCGGCCGGGTTCGATGTCTATATGACCGGCCCGCTGCCCACCCCCGGTATCGCGTTTCTCACCCAGAAGTTCGGCGCGGACATGGGCGTGGTGATTAGCGCCTCGCATAATCAGTACTTTGATAACGGCATCAAATTCTTTGACGGTGCGGGTGCAAAGCTCAGCGATGAAACCGAGGCCAAAATCGAAAGAATGACCCTGGAAGGAGCCATTACCCGGGACTCCGCCGAGCTGGGTAAGGCAAAGCGAATAGATTCAGCCCGGGGGCAGTACGAGGAATTCCTGTTGGCCAGTTTTCCGGCTGACCTGAGCCTGGAGGGCCTGAAGCTTGTGGTGGACTGTGCCCACGGCGCAACCTACAAGGTGGCCCCACGAGTGCTCAGCGAGCTGGGCGCCGAAATTATCCCGATCGGTTGCTCACCCAATGGCCGCAACATCAACGCCGGCTGCGGTTCGACCCATCCCGAGTTGTTGCAGACGACCGTCAAGGGCGTCGGAGCTCACCTGGGCCTGGCCCTGGATGGGGATGGTGACCGGGTAGTGATGGTGGATCATGACGGCAATGTGGTGGACGGAGACCAGCTGCTGTACATGCTGGCCCTGGGTCGCAAGCGCGATGGGCTGCTCAAGGGTCCGGTGGTGGGCACGGTGATGACCAACCTGGGGCTGGAGCGCAAGCTGCAGTCACTGGGTATTGAATTTATGCGCTCCAAGGTGGGTGACCGTCATGTGCTGGAAATGTTGCGCGAGCATGGTGGAATCCTGGGTGGGGAGGCCTCCGGACACATTCTCTGCCTGGACAAGGCAACGACCGGAGACGGCGTTCTCAGTGCGCTGGAAGTGCTGGCGGAGGTCAAGCGCACCGGCAATAGCCTGGCCGAGCTGGTTTCGGACATGCCTCGCTATCCCCAGCTTATGATTAACGTGAGGATCAGCGGCAAAATCGACCTGGAGGGCCATCAAAGCATCCAGGCGGCCCGTCAAGAGGTGGAGGCCGGGCTTGGCGATCGTGGGCGCGTGGTTTTGCGCGCTTCGGGGACC